>JAWBKZ010000004.1 GCA_038831005.1 Ignisphaera sp. | reverse complement strand
AACCTCCTCCCTCAAAGCCTTAACTTCTTCCCAAAGCCTATTCTGATTCTCCCAAAGCTTAGAAACCTCCTCCCTCAAAGCCTTAACTTCTTCCCAAAGCCTATTCTGATTCTCCCACAATTTCTCAATATTCTTAAGTAGTTCTGCTAACCCTAAGTAGCCTATTACGGTATACTTGAATTCTTCATCTTCTTTTAGTAGCCTTAGGAATTCCTTCTTTAATCTAGTAGACATGTTACACCCATCCACTATATATGTACAGCGGGATTATAAAGCAATACACAAGTACATAAATAGTTATTTCAAGTTATTTATAAATGTTACGCTATTTATTATGTATTTGTTGAACTTATGCTATTAGAATACTTAGTAGTCAATAAATCACATTAAACCTACGCTAGTAAAACATCTAAGGATTTTAAAATTTCTACACCAAATCTTTAGTACAGTAATTGTGCTATTGTAGCACAATTATTGTTGTATTTGAATTAAAGAACTCTAAACATAGATTTGTATAAATTTACAGAAGAACCTAAATCCTTAATATATTTAACATTAGATCATCTAATCCTTGTATACTGCACTAGTTATAGAGCATGATATACATACTCATGGTCTACCGATATCAATATCAAAGAAAAAGTATATGTATAGAAAAATCTTCATAAAACTTATTATATTAAGTAGTTAAATCAATTATCTCAAGACCTGTTATGAAGCTAATGGTTAAAGACTTAGAAGCTAATCTACCATGAAACATACATTATTTCGTCTTCTTTATATAACCGCAAAGGAATTACATAGACAATGAGTATTAAACATAATAGAGCTACACACTAAGTTATTGGTAACTAAGAGGCATTATCTTAGTATTAGAGAAGTTAGACTTATAGCTACTATTTCTGCGACTTCTATAGTTTATTTAAAGGAAACTATTTCTTCCTAGTTTTTACTATGTATCAAGTGTTATGTATTTTTACCGAGTTTAGCTATTTCTTCACTCCATTCACTATGTATTTTTATGGCTTTGTTTGATACTTTGATTGCATCCTCTATTCCTGCTTCTGACATAAATTCGTTTGTTATTCTATTAGCAATTACTGTGCAGATGACTCCAGTTTTAATCCGTAGATATTGGTCAAGGTAAATATTACCGATGATTCCATTTCAAAATTTAGTACATTTGTATTTCCTAAATAATCTATTAATCCTTTTTTGTGAGGTGGTAGATGCCCTTTAAATCCCAGTCTTTCTTGATCTACATAGAAGCTAACTACTAGCTATCAACCCTACATGGTATCTAACTCTAAGAATTTTCTGCAGCATCTATTAACGCTAATACCACATCATAACTAGCAACAGCTGGGTACTTTAGTATAACGTAATGTTTACTTGTACCTTCTAACCTAACAGCACTTGTATATATTATCAAGTCTCCTACCCTAATTTCACGTTTTAAAGTACTTAAGTACCAACTCTTATGAATACCTCTTGCTCCAACTTTAGCAAGTTCTTCTACAGCTATCGCAGTCGATGGTACACCAATACCTGTACTAGTTGCAGACAAGAATACTCCTTTATAGTAACCACTATAGGTAGTAAACTCTCTATACGATAAAACATGCCTAACACTTATTCTAGTACTTAGCTATAATGGGTACCCTCTCTAGATCTCCAGACAACAAAACGTATTTACCTACATCCCCAGGCTTAACCCTTAAGTGATAAACTCTACCTTCGCCATCAATAGATGTTATAGTTTATTCAAATTGTTTGTAAAATACCAATACACCAACTGTACTTACGTCTAGCGGTAATATTTACTTAGGGGTTAATGTAGAGAACACTAGCTATGGATTAACCATATGTGCAGAAAGAGTTGTTATAGCATCAGCTATTACGAATGGTGAAAAGAGTTTACAGCAATAGTTGTTGTAAGTAATATCGAAGAACCTCTGCCACTTTGTGGTGCATGTAGGCAGATGTTAACTGAATTTGTAAATAATGAAATAATTGTTATCTCTTACGTAATTAATACGAATAAGATAAAGATATGACGTTTAAGCGAATTAATACCTCATACCTTTAAATCTAATCATGTAAAGAAATTGCTCTTCTTGTTGTGTACCAGCTTGCATGGTTTCGAGCCATTAATTAGAGAAGGATTATAAACTCTAATTGGTATAGAAATTTGTGTATCAAGATATTAATCAGTTTTCTATATCAATGCTTAACCTAGGATTATGTATAATTTAGTGTCTTTTTATGGTCATAGCTAGATCGTATAATGTGATGATTATTATCGCTATGACTAAGCTTATGGTTAAAATATTTAAGGGTTCTATTACCATGTACCTTGATACAAAGTCGTGTAGTATTTGGATTTGAAGTGTAACAGCTAAACCACCTATAGCTATATCGAATAGCTTACCTAATGATTCAATTCTTTTTATATCTGTACTAAACCTTGTGAAGATCGATGACAGTATTCTCTTCATTGTTGCTACAAACATTATCAGTATGGCTATAACTGATATTATAGTAGATATAGCTGATAAGAATTTTGGTAAATGTATTATATCTATAAAGTACTTCATTATAGCGTCTATGTACGATATTATGAGGGTCATAAAAGTAAATACTATAACATTGATTAACGTTGATGATAGTGATGATAATAACTTTGTATACTCCCTAGATACAGCGTTTATAAAGTGACTTATCTTGTTTGGTACAAGATTTATTAATTGAGGAATCCTGATCAATAGACGTGGTACTGTAATACTGAATGTCATTAGAGATGTTAGAAATGAAGTCATAAGCAGGTATAGTGTATAATGTAAGATAAAGCCTTGTTTAGCAAGCGTATCTATAAACATTATCCCAACTTCACTTAAAGGGGTTAGGAATAGAGATAATGCAAAACATGTTTCTAGACTATAGCCAGAGAGTAAAGAACCTACAAATACACCTATTGCTCTAGATAAGTATGCCAGTAATCCTATGAATATACCGCTTGATATCAATGATAAAAGGTTTTGTGATTGATTAAGTCCTAGGTAGAATTGAAAACCTAGTGATGAAAAATAGAGAAGCAATCCAAAGTCCTTTAGGCCTTCCAATCTTTCAACTATATCGCTAAGGTCTAAAAATAATGAGAAAACTATGCCAGATACAAATGCTCCAAAGAGTGGAGGTAATCCCAGAAGTGTAGCTACAGAGGTGAAGATAAGTGCTATAGCTATGGATGTAAAAAACTTCCCCTCTTTGTTTATTATTAAAGGTGATCTACTTAATAATTTTATAAAATATCGAGATACATATATCAGTAACATGGTTAAGGCTCCAACTTTAACAATCTGGATTAGAAATGCTTCTGGTTTTAAACCAGTCAATCCGACAGATGTAAATACTGAAAACAATGTGAACTGTATTAAATCCTCTAACTGGGTCTGTATATACGATATATTTTTGGCTTCTACTACTACCTCTACATTTACTCTTTCTATGGCTAGAACAGCTATAGAAGAGCTATTCACTAATACAAAAAACAAAGCAGCTCTAGCTATAAGATCAAAACCTAACATTGATGCAATGAAACCACTAGCAATCCACTGAATAAGAACAACAACAAGTTCTGATGCTATAAATCGATTAAAAGAATGCGACAGTAACCTAAAGTTAATGGAGGCACCTACCTTAAACGAAAAAAGCACTAAACCAATCCAAGAAATAAGTTCTGTATACGATAGAGCCGGCTCTATATCTAGCCCTAAGACCTCCATAATTAAGGCAAGAAACATCCCACCAATAATATACCCAACAACATCTACAAGACCTATTCTACGGAATAACCAAGCAAAAGAAGCTCCAAGCACTAGTACATAAATCACTACTTGGTGTTCTAGCATATGGCTCACACAATATCAATACTTATACAATAATTTCAGCTGAATCTAATATCCATTAATAAGGCTTTATAGATGTCTTCAGCCACTATGAACTCTCAATAATGCCTCACTATACAAAATTCCATACTGGAGTATTTCTATCGAATACAATATACAGACACCACAGATATATCTAAAACCTTAATGTAGAGTATCCATGAAACCTAATGCTTGGCATTTATATCAAGTAATGTGTTTTTGCTAGATACCCAATATCTAGAGCAGTATTAAACTAGATATAAACAGTATATGTAACATTTGGTACAGTATCTTATTTGAAATCCTACGTCAGCTACATTCTTAAGCTAATTGACAAGAGCGTGACTCCAGCTGTTCAATACATAATTCAGTACCCTCTAAGTGGTCTTAAATATTATTTAAGGTTATTCACAAGATAGAATTTAATATTTATAATCAATATCATTCAATATCTAGGAACAGAAGATATATTTATGATTAGCAACATTAACGAGTAGAACTCTATATGTTTTAGTGTTCACAAGACTTAAGGGTCCTTGAACATATTAGAGAAAGCTATAGAATAGAGTTATGTGTGGTCATATCTATGATATTGTTGATAGATGTAGTATTAACACAATATATAATTATTAAATGATTTTATTCAGAAAAGTGGATGAAGGATTAGATCTTTTGTTTAGGTACTCTTTTAATGAACTCCTTTATCTTAGATGCTGCTACGTAGAGTAGGGATGTAGTTAGAGTGGCTATACTGTATTGTACAGCTGTGTCTATCAATGGTGGGTTCCATTGTATTTTGATTAAAGTATTGTTAGAGGGTAAAACTATTATAAATCCTGTAGATGATCTTAGAAGTTCTGCATCAGCATTCCATATACTTGTATACGCAATTTTAATAAGATGGACTTGATTGTTTCTAATTTCAACATCTACTTCTGGTGGACTATACCTAATTGATGCTCTAGACACCTCTACACTTATGTTCATGAAGTTCTTTAAGAAGTGCCAAAGCTTAGTAGCTTCCATAACGTATCTCTGAATACCCTCTGCACTAATTATTCTATCCCAATTTACATATGACGCCGGATTACCTGGATCATGTGGCAATATGTGTGAGTTAATCAGAGGTGTTTCTATATAAACAAATTTCTCTGTCTGATTCTTCACATCGAATTTATCTCCATATTTGAGCAGAACTGTTCTATAACCTTCCGTAATGTATTGTTTAGCTTTCTCTATACTATCAGTTACTACACCTGCAACAATATTTTCTGGAATCTTTTGGTTATCTACGATAAATATAGAGTTGTATCCTTCTGAAGCCAGTAGTGTGAGAATTTTAGGTAGACGGTTTTCGGTATCAAATAATACAACTTTTGAGGCTATTGATAGAGGAGGATCTCTATAATATTCATAGAGAGTGAAAATGTATCCCCGATAACTATAGCTATTGATTTTAATCATATTCAGAGTTCCCATACGTATCTCTATACCTGTTCTAGGATCAATTGATGTATTACTATCTACAGAGATGTACATATTGATACCTCTTACAACAACATCTTCAGCAGATCTTCGGTAAGGTAGTTGGAATACACTTATGTAGCTATTACTATTATTGCGGTTAATAGCATTATGTATAAGGATCATTTCTTCTTCTAGTCCATTTTCTTGAACTATCCACATTCTAACTGTAGCATTTTCAACATCTTTGAGTTTAACCATAAAGCTACTGAATTTGCTTAAGGTTAGAGGTTTTCTGAAGAGACATAGTATTTTGTATAGACTTTTACTCCACATCATTGTTGAATTAAAATACCATTCACTTGTGTTTATCGATGCATCTGTAGGTGTAAATTTAATACCTATGTCTAGATCTGTGATTAAATATCTTGATCTTGTTAGCTCCATAATATTTTCAAGCACTATTGGATTTTTTACTAAGGTATTAATCCACTCATAATATACAGTTAAATCGAAAAATGTTGGATCACCTTGATTATAGGAACCTGTAGATGTTGTATAGTTATATGATGTAGAGAAAGCTACAGGGCTATTAGATAGGATTAGAGGTGTGCCTATGACTAGTACTCTACTATTCTTAACAATATCGACAAAACTTGGTAATGCTTTATCTATAGGTTTTTCGTAGAGTGCTAATGTTGATGTAATTATTGTACTAGTTATCAGAGCTATGGTAACAAGTATTGCTATAAATAGAAATGATGAAGACCTTTTCTCTGATAATAGAATTATGTGTCTATTAAAGGCTAAACTTAATGTTATGAAGGTTGCATTATTGATGTACAGAAATCTCCATGGAAGTATTAGCGCTATGGTTTTCATTAGGAGTGGACTTGGAATCTTTATGTATATGAGAATAGTTGATATAAGGGATATAAGAGTATATGTAAGAAGACAATGGGCTATTATATCTCTACCTATAGACCTGTTCTCTACTCTTAAAAAATACACAACAGTATATATACTTATAGCGATTATCAATAGATTAATCGGATCTACAGCTAGACCGGGTATCCAGATACAGGGAGAAGCCTCATTAAGAGGTGAAGCATCTCTAAACGTTATAAGTACCGAAATTAGATAAGGTAGCGATACTGATGAGGTAATCAGAAAATAAACAAAGAAATTCTTCGCAGTATCTCTGAAACCCTTCGTATACAGATTGTGGAGCATCCATATAACCAGAAAGACTGCTATATTTATTAAGCCATAGCTATGTGCTAAAATAGATAATCCGCCCACTACTGCTGAGAGCACCAATACTTTATAGCGAAGTATTCTTCTATACATTAATAATAGTGAGACTGAAATTAACGTCAAACTCCATGAAAATAGATAGGGATAGGCACCTTTGTAGTATATGAACCACATTGTTGGAAAATACAGAGCAATAGGTGTAATTAGTATAGCTATCTTACGGCTAATACCTAACTCACGTACCAATAAATAAACAGATAGAAGATACAGCATACAGATAAATATCCTGCCAAACTTGTACGCAGCTACAGGACCATATGCTAGTGATAAAGGATACAGTACTACATAGAAGAGAGGCGCATAACTTAGTAATATCATGCCATTGTATTGCTTGAGACTCATTCCTTTGTTTATTATATATTCTTCTAAGAATCCAGAAACTCTGTATATATGTGCTCTAGAATCGTCTCCAGGCGGTATACTATCTAGAGATAGCGCTTCAAATGGATTCAGAACCGTAACTGCACATATAGCTATAAGAACAATAAGCATAAATTTGTATAGGATAGATCTAGTCATCACGAATACTACCTCTATCTACCTCTTAATCTCGCAACATATTCTGTATACACACCAATACTTTAGTGTATACCTACCATCACTACCCCTAAATACTTTAACAGATGTACATAAAGTTGATTGAACACACTTCTAATCTCTATCGATAACTTAGTCATTTATTTCTAAAACTATCTACACAATAATGATCTATATTCATTTCTAGAAGATTCTACAGGACTCCCACTTCACTCAGATACAAATATACTAGATCGAAATTGTATAAGCTTTTACTTCAATAGATACGTATTAACATAACGTCTACTCTTATTAGCTATTTAACATCAGCATAACTACTGAATATAGATTGATTGGGTAGTAAATGATCTAATTTAATGGCTGTAAAGATGGATACCATAACCACTTAGTGGTCTTCAGCCTATATCAACTTGGATTAACAGCACTATATAGGAATCATGATACATCATAACAAGAGATACATGTTGATTCCAATAGTCGTTTCATTCGAATTCAGTCCAGCTATAGTTGCATCGACCACACTTGTATACCTTCTCTATTGTGTCTGAACTTTCTGCTGATGCTCTATGTCTTCTCCAATAGTATACTCCTCTGTTATGGCAACGAGGACACACAATTTTATCGTCATGTATAGCAGAAAGAGGTATGCCTATGTTATCGACATCCACCTTCTTCTCATGAACTTTACTTAGTAATGTAGATCTTTTTAGGTATTGTATCTCTGTGGAATTCAGTTCAGCAGTATATCTACACTTAGGACAAAAGAAAGAGTTTTTTCTAACAATCATTGTTGATCCACACTTTGGACAGAAGTACATCTGTTTTCCCTTTTTATTCTCTACTGAAATAATATTGCTCTAGAAGGTTATTAAATCTTTTGATGATATATACCCTTAGTGTGTAGTGATCTTTGATGCCCTATATGGGTAGAACCTATAAGTATTCTTTTATCCAATTTATGAGCGTGACTAATAATATGGTTAAAAGTATTTGTGTTGACATTAATGATGCTACCACTATGGCTGATCTATGTATGTATAATACCCTAAAGATAGGTACTTCTGAAACGAAATCTGTTGGTGTATAAATAAAGCTAGCCATATAGGCTAGAACGCTTTGAAGTACTGAAGCTATATAGAATATGTAGTAGTTTATTGATTGAGCTATTAGGGCACGTGCATTCCAGTAAGCTAGATCCTCCACTATAAACATAGGTGCATTTACTGCTGCTGGTGGTATGTAAAGCATAAAAGCATAAGTTAATGCACCTACGAGACCTATCGTTGCTGTCAACCTGTATAGAGTAGTTATGTGTTCTCTTTTGAGAGCTAGTAGTGCTGTAGGTACAAACCACACCATGTAGTTTAGATTACCTATTTTATTCATGGTTATATAGAGTAGAAGTAGTATCGATATATAGATGGGTAGAAGCTTACAGGAGGTCTCTATACCATGCTTCTTTATCTGTGAATAGAATAGCGTGAATAAGAGTATATAGCATATAGAGAAGAAGAAAAGCCATAGATTATCTATATAATGTTGTACAGAAGATATGTTATTTCCTAATATTATTGATGGTATTGCCCAAAACGTTAGATCTTGTGGTGCTCTTGATGAATGGAATAGAAGAACATGGTCTATAAACTCTCTAGGAGTTGAGATAAAGAACGGTAAGATTATGCCTCCTGTAAGGGCTAGGTAAATGAAGAGAAACCTATATACATTCTTAGCACCTCCTCTAAGCTTTAGAACCAAGAGATAGAATGGCAGTAATATAACAGCAATATGTTTAACTAATGTGGCTAACCCTAATGCTACTGCAGATATATCTATTCTATCCTTTAGAAACATGTAGACTGATACAAAAATCATGCATGCAACTATAACATCAAACTGTAAAGCAAATAGAATCTGTAGAAAAGGTATAGATATAAGCCATATTAACCCGATGTCCTTGCCCTTCAACTTAGTCATGATCTTATAGATCACTAATCCAGGTATAAGTACTAAAAACAACTTCAATATCAATGGTCTAAAGAGTGCCGGTAACAACAATGCTATAGCGTATATTGACACAAATATCAGAAAGGCTAGTGGTGGATAAGGAACCTTGCAATCAGGTAATCTGCATAGCCTATACAGGTTTAGGAGACCTGTTAGATGATGCTCTTCAACTATTTTATACCACTTTATCCACCACATAACATCATAATAGTTCCATCCAATAAATAGGGCTGAAAGAACGAGAATTGGTATTAACACACCAGCTACTCTGTATATCTTTTGTGAAGGAAATATTGATTCTCTATAACTATTATAAGTACATTGGTAAGTCACTATACAGACCCCTACAACAGCTACCGAACCCTTTACACAGAGTGGTATAGTGATACACGTAATATAAAAAACTTATTCAGTTTGAGTAAAATCTAATCACAGATTACACTGGTGAATAATCTTTATGAAAGAGAGATGGCTTGTACTCATCAGGATTGGTGAAGTATCTCTAAAAGGTGCATTAAGTAGAAAAAGAATGGAGAAACGATTGTCTAAGAATATAGAAGATGCGCTTGCAACAAATAACATCATGGCTTCTGTCCATGTATCTCGAGGCAGATTGTGGTTATGTTGTTTTAATGATGAAGAAGAGTCTCTAGCTGCGTCAAAGATTTTGGCATATGTGATGGGTGTTGTAAGTTCTTCTCCTGTATTTAAAGTATCTTTTAATTCATTTAATGAGCTTGTTGATAAAGCATTGAATTTCTTTAGGAATAGAATACAGGGTAAAGTATTTGCTGTTAGAGCTAGAAGAGTAGGTCAACATAATTTCACAAGCAAAGACGTTGAGAAATCCCTGGGATATATGCTTCTTCAAGCTGGTGGAGCTAAGGTTAATCTCGAGAACCCAGAATACACAGCATACGTAGAGATAAGGGGAAATAGTGCCTATCTGTATGATAAAGTAATCCATGGACCAGGAGGTTTACCTATAGGTGTTGAAGGTAAAGTGCTCTCTCTTTTCTCAGGAGGTATAGATTCTCCTGTAGCTACATGGTATGCTCTTAAACGTGGTTGTGAAGTAGATCTAGTTCTATTCAATATAGGCGGAGAGAGACATGTATGGAGCGTGAGTATGGTTGCTAAGGTTTTAGCGGATGGATGGATGTATGGGTATAGACCGAAAATGCATATCATCGATATACGTCCATTTATAGCCACTATAGCTCTCAGTGTGCCCGAAGAGTATATCGTAGTGATTCTTAGACGAACTATGAACAGAATAGCAGAGAGATTAGCAAAACATGTAAACGCTTTAGCGCTAGTTACTGGTGAAAGTCTTGGCCAAGTAGCTTCACAAACACTAAACAACATATATGTTATAGAGGAAGCTATTAGAATACCTATTCTAAGACCTTTAATAGGTATGGATAAAGATGAGATAACATTTATTGCTAGAAGAATAGGAACCTACGAGTACTCCATAAAGATTGAAGAATATTGCACATTAGGTGCTAGAAGGATTACTCCTCGAGCTAATCTAGACAAAGTTAAAGAGTATGAAGCTAGAGTTGGTATCTCTGAATTCGATATCGATAAGGTTATTGACGAAGCGACAACTATTGATCTTAGATCTATAGATATCAGAGATATCCAGATGAAACTCGATTCCTTGGGTCTTAGCGATATCTATAGATGTAGTGTTTAGCACTTTAACATTTCTTCAGCTACCTGCGTAAACGATTTACTACTTTTATCTGAATGTTCTTTAATCTTTCTGTACAACTCTAAATGATTCTTGTCTTTCTGTCTAACAAAGAAAGTTATATGGTTTACAAGATGTTTAACATCGTTGAATTCTTTACCACATGCAAAACATCTCCAGCATAGTGTTGTAGATATAGACTTAGTGTCAGGTATGTTTGGACTCTCTGTTTTAGCTATCGAAGAAGCTACAGGCACTGAAATAGAAGATCCTGATCTTGAAGCTATATAGTGCCAAAGCTTGTAGGGATCTTCACCACACAGTTTCGCAATAGATCTGACAACCTCTATCGTAAACGGCGCTCTAGCGTCTTGTACTATCTGTATAAACTTGGTTATGCATTCACTCGTAAATGTTCACCAAATAAGATTATATCTCTTAGTAACTTAAAAATAGGTTAGGCATACCGAAAATAAACCAAAGATGTGATGAATGTGGCGGCCATAGCTGAGACATGATGATGCTTAGAAGGGCTGATTCTAGAACAGATATACCATGTACTTCAGAATAGTGCTAGGGGTCCTTAATCAGCATTTTATTTAGTATCTTAAATAAAGGTATGGACCAAAGTTTGCAAAAAATAGATGAAGCTTATAAACTTACCTATAGCAATAATTATTAGCGTTAGCCGCCGTAGCTCAGCCTGGTTAGAGCGCCGGACTCATAAGCCTTTACCTGGGAGATCCGGTGGTCGCGGGTTCAAGTCCCGCCGGCGGCACTAATTTCTATGTCTTTTTTAGGCTTCTAACTCATATATTTATCAATAACATAGTGATTAACGTGGTAGATAGGGATGTTTGTCACTTTAGAAGATCTAGCCATATGTGTGTACTCTCTATGCGAAGATAATTTTTCCTCAATCAAGGAATACATAGACTGTATTCCTGAGTCTCTCTATACACTTCACAATATAGCTGATGTTATTGGCATAAAGATTAGGTTTTCAACTGTTTCGGCGCTAAGAGAATACGTAAAACCTATCACGAACTTAAGAGAACAGGAAATAGACCAGATATTGACATACATGAAAAACATTATCAAAGGAAGAGACGTAATTCAATCATCAAAATCAATACTAAAGATACTCCTTGGTAGAGAAATAGATATTGATAGAAACGAGCAAGATATAATAGAGATAACAATATCCGCACTATATACATCATTAATAAACACCATAGATTTTCCTCAAACTTACAGTACATTCATAGAACAACAACCAATTGAAACAATCTCATCGACTGCCACCACAATAACTTAAAAAATACACAAAATAATGCTTTCTCAGATTAAACTGGGGCCGTAGTTTAGCTTGGTAGAATGCGGGGCTTGGGCCCCCGTGGTCCGGGGTTCAAATCCCCGCGGCCCCACCAAAGATTTTACGAAAATATTCAGAACCTTAATTGGATGATATTTCCTCAATAGTATTTCATGCTGTTTAACTGTACTATGAGAAGAGATTTTGTATTTAGGTTCATACCCTCTTCCAGAAACAATAATTCTATTACTAAGATTGTGTCTAAATATCATTCCATAGTGAATCTATGTCGCAGATCTCTATAGTTCTCCCTACATACCTATATCATACTATTTCCACATTTTCCTACTGTTCCTCTACTTTATCAGTACCATAATAACTCTATACTCTATTGAAGCTATTCTCTTATGGTTTATATACTTCATCTCTACATATCCTGTAGATGAAGGCAGTGAAGGATGTAGCTGTTTCTGAGGTATTAGGTGCTGAGGCTGTATATTTCAACTGCTTTATTTGTTCTTCAGAATTAAAGCTAAGAACTGGGATAAAGTTACAAAGACTTTACTTGAGGTATTTTTGGTCTATTCCATGATTATTTATAATCTATTCAGAACATTGATATCTATAGCTATACTCTACACCTTGTACATATACGTTAAGGTTCTTCACTGAAGAGATTATTAGTCTTGTAAGCGTTACTCCAGCCATAATTGATGATGCTTCACAATCTAGATAATGTGTTACTGATTTATCATAGAGTATCGAGACAGAGGGTGGTATTTCTTCTTCACCTAACCATACACTTATCACTATAGGAACCTTAGGCAGTATGTAGATTTTTACTGCTTCGTCTCCTATATCGATTTTCTCGTAACCAAAGGCTTCTGCCGCTTTATAGAGCAAACCTTGTTTGTATCCGAAAACTTTCTCAAATGCATTCATGTTTTGTTTAACCATAGGGCAATGGAGAGCTGGACATATTTGTGATAACGTTACATATTCTCCTATCTCTTCGATTTCTTTATCCGTTTGAGAATATCTATAGAGGATGAAGTAGAGACCATATCTCTCTCTTTCACTTAAGAATCTGGCTAGAATCTCGTCATAGACTTCACCACTCTCTACATCAACTCTGAGCCTGAAAAACCTTAACTCTCTGTCTTTCTCAAACCCTAGTCTTCCAGGAAGAGTACTTATAGCCTGTTTAACCCTATCCCAACTCCATACCTCTTTCCACCAAGCACTAACACCTAGACTCAAAACGCTTCACCACTCTAATGTAACATATATATTGAACAAAGTTTAGCAACTTATAGCTTTATCTATACTCTATACAGCTGATAAATATCAATGCTATCCGAAAGCTTATTGGAATTAGCTATGGTATAAATCAAAGTATCGGCAAACCCAATATAATCAGTATCGCCACCAAAATCATTAGGATTCCTCCTAAGATTTTGACTAGTTTCTGGTGTCTTAGAATTAATTCATATACATTCTTAATCTTGGTTAAACCTATTACTGCCAACGATATCAGTAGTAATGGTGAAACAAATACTGTTGTATAAAGTGCTGCTAATGGTATCCATGCACTAAACCCTAAATCTCTTGTAACTATGTTGAATGCTAAAACCATTCCAGCACTACAAGGCAATATAGTAAAGGAGGCCAAAAATCCTATAACAGCTACACTGAAAATATTCAAAGTCCTTAATCTCAGATCAAATCTATTTATGAATCTACACAGAGGCCTATCTTCTCTACAGATATCTTCTACATTATTTCTCTCGAGTAATAAAGTATATAGGATTAAAGCTAATGCGTATAGAATTAGAACAAACGATAAAATTGATCGCGAAGGCGATACAATATTTAAAACAAACCTTAGTATAGCATTAAATACTAGATACCCAATGTATACCGACAATATGAATGATGATGATATTTTCATTACATGACGAATATCTGTAGCAGAAACTGTTAATAGAGAAACGTACAGAACATATATACACGGATCAATAGAATCTATTATTGCTCCCATTATTATAAACCATATCAACGATGTTGGGTCTTGATATATCACTAAGATACACCTTGATACAAACACGAGGTTGTTCTAAAATAAATCTTATTGACTAATATATTTGTATAATTAATAGAATAATTAACCCAGTTCTTGTTGATAGTAATTTCACTGATGATTTCATATAATTAAATTCATCTAATACAGTTTTGCTAAACGACAAAAATAATTAGTTATTCTATTTCTTGGCAACTTCCTTGAGGATTGCATGCTCTATGGCAAAACCTATAACCAATTTCAATACTGATAAATTAACATTAATATCCTTGGCTTTTACTTTTACTGCATTGAATGTTAATTTCATTATATCTTAAAGATACATTGAAAGTAAAGATGTTACCGTGAATACTATAGAAAAAATATCTTGATTAGATTTCTCTTAATCTTGGATTGAATAGTTGTTCAAGCCCTACTGAAATCATCTGTAACGATACCATTAGTATAATCATTGCTATACCTGCTGGAAGAAATAACCACCACGTACCTTTTATATATGCTTGATATGTGCCGGCCCAGAACAAGATCATTCCTAAAGATACATATCTAGTCATTCCTACACCAATTATAGCTAAGCCCGCTTCGCCACCAATACCTGTTGCCATCAATCCTGCAAATGATGAAACTATAAATGCTCCAACTTGTGGAAGTAGATCTTCAAATGCTATCCTTAGATCTCCGTATCCCGCCATTCTTGATAATGCTACAAATTCTCTTTCTCTTAAGCTCTGGAACTGGGCTCTAACAGCTCTTGCAAACCATGGCCAAGAGAATATACCTAGTAGCAATCCCATGAATTCTGGTCCTCGTTGTTCCGCTGGTGTTATTGATGCTATGAGCAAAGCTACTAACCACGATGGTATAGCCAGTACAAGATTTGTTAAACCCATTAATGTCTCATCTAGCACTCCCCCCTTTATCCCTGCAGTCACTCCTATTACTAATCCTATTATTGTAGATATTATCGCTGTTAGAAATCCAACATATAGCGACATCCGTATACCATGTAGGAATTGTGCAAATACATCTCTACCACCTCTGTCTGTTCCCAGAGGAAATTCTAGAGATGGAGGCAAGTCTGGAGGATATTCAGCAAATGCTAGAGGATCTCTCGGATATAGTAATGATCCTACCAAACCCATCAACAGTAGAACTAGGAACATAACTAGACCTATCATAAATCGTCTATTCTTAAACAATGTATACAACAATACTGATTCTTTAAATTTCGAGATAAGAAACTTGTGATGATTCGCTGAAACCCTTACACCCATTGCTTATCCACCCCCAATTCTTATTCTAGGGTCTATTAACATGTATATGAAGTCCACCAAGAAATTGGCTAGATATGTTACAGCTATTGTTATAACGAATATTCCTTGAATCAGTGGATAATCTATTTGCCCTATTGCTTGCTGTAGATAGTAACCCATACCTGGATATGAAAATACTGCTTCTACAAGTGCTTGTCCAGATATAGCTGCTCCAATAGATAAGGCTAGACCTGTTACTTGGGGTAGAAGTGAATTTTTAAATGCATATCCATATACTATACTATCCTTTGCCCCCAAACTCTCGCTATAGTGTATGTAATCTGATCCTAGTTCAGCTGAGATAATTATCCTCATGCTACTCATCCATCTAGCCATACTGATTATGAATATCGCTAGAAACGGTAACGTGTAATGCCATAGGAAGTCTACAATAAATGTCAACGTAGGCGAGGGCGTAATACCTGCAGATATGCCTCCATATGCTGGAAACAATCTAACGGCATAAGCAAATCCGAACAGTAGCAACATGCCTAGCCAGTATTGAGGTACATAAGATACTATAAAGGAATATCCAACCATTGTTCTCTCGAACATAGAACCTCTTTTGTAGCCTGCATATCCACCCAGTATGTTGCCTACGATCCATGACACTAATGTTGAAGGTATCATAAGAGCTAGTGTCCATGGTAGAGCCATCATTATGATATCGGTAACCCTCATCGGGAAAAATGCTATAGATACTCCAAAGTCGCCTCTAAATGCGCCCAGCAAGAATATCATGAATTGTTCATACACAGGTTTATCAAATGGGAAATACTCTAGAACTTGTTGATACACCTCAGGAATAAGTTCGGGATTCCATATGTATGCTGATATGATCCTTTGAAGTAACCCGGCAAAAGGATTTGCGGGTATTACCCTAGGCAGTATGAATACTAACATAAGTGCTAATATGTATACAACAATGAACATTGCCATTTTGTACACTATGTATATGGTCATCGGACCTGTTAATATTTTTACTAGAGACTTCTGCTTAATAGTGTTTCCTCTACCCAAAATTATTACCTCAATTTCAAAGGATTCATAGCTTATAACTGTTAACAGAATTTTTAAACTTTATCTAGACCGCTAGTTATAATTGATACATAATGTGCAATATACTATAACAAAAACAGACAATTATGTAGCAGCTATCAATTATGTAAGTTGAAATAAAAAATATTAGAAAATATGAAATATTATATAGATTTAAAGTATCTGTCTATTACTTACTTTTACTTTCTCTTCACTAGATATCCGACTGCCAATCCTACTACTAACATTACTACTGCTAATACTATTGTTAGAGACCAATCAGTTTGAGTTACAGTCTCTACAACAGTAGATATAGAGGCTGGTTGAGTTACTATAGAAGTTGAAGTTATTGTCACAGTTGATATAACCTTAACTGTGGTAGTTACGACTTCAGAGATAACAGTAGTAGGCGTTGGAGTAGGACTAGGCGTTGGAGTAGGACTAGGCGTTGGAGTAGGACTAGGCGTTGGAGTAGGACTAGGCGTTGGAGTAGGACTAGGCGTTGGAGTAGGACTAGGCGTTGGAGTAGGACTAGGCGTTGGAGTAGTAGTAGCTACTGGAGGCTTTGCTTCCCACTTTATGAATTCTGCATCATATATACATTTAGCTTGTGATGCGAAGAGATCGTACCATCCATGTATTGAGGCTCCTCCTTCAGATACATGCTTTAGGAACCATGGAGTTGCACGCTGTTGTCCCTTAGGTCTGATCAGGAAGTACCATGGAGTTGCGCCCCACCATGACATAACGAATTGTTCTTCTGGTGGACTTTCAGCATTGGGGAATCCTTCCCAATACTTGGTGTTGTAAGCATACCATACAGGGTTGTGGAATACCGGTACTGCAGGTAGTTTCTCGAATACAATTCTTTCCTGGAAAGTCCATACGACTCTCTTCAATCTTTCTGGAAATAGATAGTTGGAATTCATTTCATTTATGAATGACGTCACTTCATCATCTGTATAGCTACTCCATAGAGCCCATTGTTTGTAGTTAGCATATTCGAACATGTTACCATATAGATCTGTGAATGGTGTAGCTGTACCTATAGCTCCTCCAACACCCCAGCCTATTGTTGCATCAAATTCTCCTCTTCTGATGTTCTGGTCCCATACCCTATAATCTAGGGTATCAACTATAACACTCATGCCTATCTGTTTAAGTGCGTTAGCTATAAGTTGTGCAGCCACAACATGTGTTGTCCATGCTGCTGGCACACTTATTGTGAATTTTAGTGAAGTTCCATCAGGAAGTTCTCTGATGCCATCACCATCATTGTCCACTATGCCTGCAGCATTGAGTATCTCGATAGCCTTTGTTATGTTTTGCTGAGGTCTGCACGTCTCAGTACCCCAATACGTTCTACAAGCATCTTTATTCACGAAATCTTTCAGATGCGGATACATATCAGCTAATCCAGTCATAGATGGCTGTACTGATAACCCTAGTAGTGCATATTGTATTATCTGGTTCCAAGGCATTGTCCATGCAATAGCTCTTCTAACAGCTATGTCTTGGAAGTAGGGTCTTGCGAAATTGAAGTGAAGCCAGCTAGCACCTCCTTGTAGGAAGTATGGTGTATCTTTGTACCATGTGCCAAGTCCTGCTCTAATTATATCTGCGGGATTTGGTATATACCCAGAGTAGAAGTCTACTTCTCCATTTATTAAAGCCATAACAGCTTGTTGCGCATCTCTAAAGTAGACAAATGTTATATATTTTGGTGCAGGAAGACCGAAAATATTCTTACCCCACCAATCATCTATTCTCTCGTATACTATCTGTACAGAGTCATAGTAGTATAGCTTGTAGGGTCCTGAAACAACCTGCTTCTTTGGATCATCATTACGCCACTGTGTCTTTATAGCATCACCCATACTATCCACTAAAGGTTTTAGAACATGATATGGTATAGGTCTTCCGTACATAATTCCTCCTTGTACTACAGATCTTATGTCTTCTCTTTTTGGCAAATCTTGACCAGGTCTTCTACCTATGTAATAGTCTACTGTTTTTTCATCCACTTTAGCATAGTTGTATAAGAACCAATCACCCCACCAACCTCCACCAATTGTTCTACTCAAGTTGAAACTACCTATTATATCGTCAACAGTTAGAGGTGTTCCATCACTCCATCTTGCTTCATCCCATAGTCTTATCCTGCCAACAATCTCGTCTCCTCGTAACTCAAGGCTCTTAGTTAATATGAACGTCCAGCGCAGGTTATAACCATTGAGTGCGGAATAGGGTAAGAATAGCAAATGTCTAGCATTATCTTCAATACCTATTGCTCCAGTTGCTAAAGGATTCCAGTTTAATGTTGGAGTTGTACCTGAATAAGCTATAATAAGGGTTTGTTGTCTTGGTGTTGTCGCTTGTGCTTTTGTGGGAAGTGAAGCAAACACTGAGAGCGTTATTAATGCTGTTGTCAATATCGATAATATAACTACTTTATATTTAATCATATACATTTTGTACCCCAGAAAATATAATGTTGGGACAACATATTTATAAGTTTTAATGAGTTTAACTTTATTACTCAGTATGGACTGGACATCGCCAGATAAAATAACCTTAATCTTGAATTATTTTGTATATGTTACTATCATGTGGAACACTAATACTACAACAACATTTTGGACACTTAAGATAAAAATAATTGATTTATGATTTACGAGATTGTGACACAAATATATAGGTGCTTACAGCTGTGCACCAAGTTCTAATGCTATCTGCTGGAGCTTAGCAAGCAATGCTTCTTTGAATGCAGCATATAATGCATGTTTTTGTAAAGAACCTGTTTTTAGTGCTTCTGCGAGTTGACTAGATACATCCATTGAAAATCTCGTCTTAGTATTTGTTAATGGATTTGTGAATTCAACTGGTTCTCCTACCCTACCTAGAAACTCGTAATATTTGTTTAAATCTATTTCACCTTTCTGGTATTTTTCGGCTAAGAACTTTATTATATTCCGTAAGAGTTTGTGTACATCGCTATCTTTGAATAATACTTCAGTATATACATCAGTGGCTTCCTGTAAATCAACCATAATCTTTTCATTGAATTCTAAGTATACGTTCTTTGTAGCCGGTTCTTGATATACTATGTATGTACTTGTATGATTCGTTGGAAGTACCGGAAATACTGATTGCCACCTCTTCATATATATTTCATTCTGTCCCTCGCTCAAAAGGTATCTTATGAGTCTGTACATACCTTCAGTAGCATCTTCATTTGCGGCTTTAGCGATACCTATTGGTGAAACCCTAATTGCTGTTGCTTCTTTTGGAAACACAAGTCTTAGATCCTTGGAATAGGGAAGCCCTAGTAAAGCTCTTTCTAGATCTAGTATTGTTAGTATCACTTTTTCGTACTGGTATATAACATCATCTCTAGCCTCAGGTAATGAACGTGCTAAATATGATGTGCCTGCGAGATACGTGATATATACCCAGCCTTTATTCCAGCCATATTTCTGTAAAAGTACATGAAATGCTGCCCTTATTGGGTCTCTATCAACTCCACCTATAACAGCTATATAACCATTGTTAAGTAAAACAGAAGCATATTTGGGATCTAATAACTCTTCCCATGATGAAGGAACTGGTACACCAAGTTCTTCAGCAGCTTTAGCATTAATAAACCAGTTGTTTACTGTTACAAAATCCGTTGCAATCCAACATAGCTTACCATCCGATGTATAGTCCTTGAATACTGCAGGTAGTTTTTTTGCAAGCTCAAGAATTGTGGGATCTTCAATTGGTTTAAATGCTCCTTGTTCACATAGCCATGTAGCATTATATCGAGCCATAGGTAGTGCCGTAAAACCAGATATGTTACCGCTTCTAGCTAATTCAACCCATCTTGTCAGATCATTCTCACGGATAAATTCTAAGGTCTTTATTCCTAATTCTTGAGTTGCGGGAGCTTTAACTAGAACTCCTCCAAGTCCTTGACCACTTACATAAAACATCCATTGCTTGAAATCATCTATATGCCACTGACTCCATGTAGTTGCTATCATGAGAGTGAAATTGCCTTTGGGTTTAACTGTAGGTAATGTGACGGGCGTCTGTATCGTGAAAAGTATGTATAGAAGAGAGCCGACAAGAACCACTATTATTGATATTGCTATCACAGTTTCTTTCTTCATTTCTAGCACACCTATCAATAGACAGTTTTCTTACCGGTTTAAAAAAATTGTTAGGATTATTTACGGTATATGAACATCTTGTATACAATGTATATAATAACCTTTTCATGATTTACCGTTTCTTCGTCTTAATTACTGGTGGCTCTATTCCATACGTTTTAGATGAAAACATAGCTATTACTAACGAAATCTGTATAAGCATTAGACCCGATACTATGGCTGCTACCGAGATCCATAGATCTCTTAGATCTACTCTTTCAACATAGTAAAGCGTATGATGATAGAATTCCTCTGGTGTAAAACTTATAGAGAGTGCAGGATTTGTGAGTTGGTCATAGTATATTCCACGCAATGCTAGATACTCTATATATGTATCGCTATTCGATAGCAGTTTAAGCAGATACTTACCCGATTCAAGTAATGCGCTCACAATATACTCTCCATCTACTACACTAGACCTATTCATAATGCCACCGGAACCTATAAGTTCACCACTATCTGCATCGTATGCCTGAATGGTTAATGATATAGCTGAGCCATCCAACGTTCTTCCTTTTATCTTTACTGTTATAAGGATATAACTTTTGTTAGTAATAGAGAATTGTTTTATATCCTCTAGTACTCCTCCTCTAGCAGTAAAATTATTCACCTCAAGTATAGTTTCTATACTAAGTCTTTGCTCGCCTGGAGGTGACAAAAGTATCTCTCCAAAGTATTTTCTGGGGATACTAACCACATAGGGTCTTTCTATAATCTTCACACCTCCAATAGCTATCATATAGATCCAGCCAGAAGTAAGCATTATTAGACCTATGGCTAGAACAATATATAACACCATAACCTTATTTAATTGCTTATATTTTCTCTTGGACATACATATGCCCGTTTGATCTATTTCAATATTTAGTTAAGATAATCTATCTGCTAGTTTATTAATGCATTTGTTCTAATATGTAGCTATGTAGCGTAGCTCTTAAGAGGCTCATACTAACGGTAAAACCAACATTAGATCGTAATTATGGATCATGCTAGACATAGAAACCATCTCGTAATCATGAATTCAGTTTAATAGTACAATAATTGAACAGTAATTGATCCTGTTCTTAGATATATGATGAGGTAAAAATAGCTCATAAATACATTGTTGTATAACCCATATTTCATAGTATTAATATATAGTCGCACGGAATGTAATTTGTTTTTAGTCTTACAGGCTCCACTTTCTGTATAGAGTTGGTACACTTGATATCAAGTTAATTGTGTACTCATGTTTCGGTTTCTTCAGTAGCTCGTCAGGTGTTCCTTCATCTACTATCTTGCCTTTGTGCATTACGAGGATTCTGTCAGATACATAGTATGCTAGACCAAGGTCGTGTGTAA
The DNA here is from genome assembly GCA_038831005.1 of Ignisphaera sp. Lineage (NCBI taxonomy): Archaea > Thermoproteati > Thermoproteota > Thermoprotei > Desulfurococcales > Desulfurococcaceae > Ignisphaera > Ignisphaera sp. The sequence continues at coordinate 265,229 of JAWBKZ010000004.1, read as the reverse complement.
TGAATACAACTGATGTACCATAATCATCTCTCATGTTCATGAATAACTTTATTATAGCTCCTCTGATTGATGCATCGACCATAGATACAGGTTCATCTGCTAGTATGAGTTTAGGTCTTAGGAGCCAGCATCGTGCAATCATTATTCTTTGTCTCTGTCCTCCTGATAACTGGTGTGGATATTTGCCTAGAACCTCGTTTGGTTGTAGACCTACGTAAGTTAGAGCTTCATTCATCAGCTTTTCGCCTTCGGGCGATTTAGGATCTATATTCATTAATTTGAGCGCTTGGTTCAATATTCTATCTATTGTGTAGAATGGGTTGTAGCTTGAGTAAGGATCTTGGAATACTGCATGAACTTTTCTCCAGTAATCTACCACATCTTTACTTGACCTTAAGTCCTTCCAGATGTCTTTTCCACCAAAATATATGTTTCCTGATGTAGGTGGTAGCAACCTTAAGATCATCCTAGCTGTTGTGGTTTTTCCTGAACCGGATTCACCAACAAGTGAAACTATCTCTCCTTCTCTAATAGATAATGATACATTATCGACAGCAACAATATGTCTCTTCCTTACAAATCCTGACTCAAACACTTTAGTCAGATTTTTAACTTCAAGTAGCACCATAGTTTGTCACCTCTTCATATATAACCAACACGAAACATACCTGTTGGAATCAATAGCTATTAGAGGTGGCTCCTCTCTTCTACATACATCCATAGCAAATGGGCACCTGGGATGGAATCTACAGCCAGGTGGTGGATTAGCTAGATCTGGAGGTTGGCCCGGAATATACCTAAGACCTCTTCTCCTTACTTCTTCTTCTGGAGTTAAAACAGAGCCTATCAATCCTTCAGAATAGGGATGTAAAGGCTTAGAAACTATATCTTCCGTGGGACTGTCCTCAACTATTTTTCCAGCATACATAACAATCATTCTATTAGCTATCTGTCTCACTGTAGCAATATCGTGTGAAATAAATACTATGGTCTTTATGATCTCTTTCTCAAACACATCTTTGAATGTCTTTAAGACCATTTTCTGTGTAACTACATCTAATGCTGAAGTAGGCTCATCGACTAGCAGAATTCTTGGATTCAGAAGCGTTGATATAGCTATAACAGCTCTTTGCCTCATACCTCCAGAAAGCTCAAACGGGTACATATCTACAGCACGTTCAGGAAGACCCAACTCTTTAAATCTTCTCAATGTAAGTTCCACAACCTTGTCCATATCTATATCAGATATATGACTTCTGAGAACATCATAGACAATACGCTTAATCTTTAGCGTAGGCATGAGTGCATTTAAAGCCGATTGAGGAACTATAGCTATTTCGCGTCCCCATATCCTATTCTTTACCTCATCCTTGCCAAGCCTTTCTAGACTTATGGCACCTTTGGGTGTATAGAGTTTTACAGAACCTTCTACAAATCTTAGCGGAGGTCTGATATTCATCATTATCACGTTGGCCATCGTAGACTTACCACAACCCGATTCACCAACAACACCTACAACCTCTCTTTCATAAATCTTTAAAGAAACATCATCAACAGCCCTAATGATTCTTACACGAGGACCTATAACTTGTCTATAGTAGGCCTTTACATGATCCAATTCTAGTAAGAGTTTTGAATTCAATTGACGGCACCATCTTCTAGCAGTTTATAACTACTTTCACCACTTATTTAAAAGTTTAAAAATGTTGTTGCAGACACTAATATAACTATATTGTGGATATCCTGGTTTCACCTATCTTACAAACTGATCTTAGCTATATATTTAACATCTAAACCTTTGAGATCAGATACCTTTAATCGGTTTCACTACACTCTATATCTATATCTATTAAGTAAGAGTTAAGTATATCTTTTATCTTGGCTTTGACCGTTTACAACATGTACTTATTCTCACTTCCTTTTAAACACAAATACATACCTAGTGTCCTACTTAATGTAATTAGCAATATTATGACTAATATAAGTGTCTACACAGATATATAGTGATGGTCTAAATCATCGATATCAGAAGTTAAAGATTTGGAATAGATTTTCAATGCTACATCCAAATAATGTAATAGAACTACCACACTATAAGTAGACTGAGCACCCTATCTAACGCTTCTAGCTCAGACAGTATTATAAGACCTCTAGTTAGAAATTAACGGTTAACTAGCAATATTGATTAAAGTAATACATAACTATATAACCACATCAAATCTATTAGTTTTACAGCTACAAAACGATCATCATAATATAAATAGCTTGTGTTCCCATCGCTCACCTCTAAGACAATTAGGTATCAGGAAGCATCATCTGATCAATGCATATCCACTTGATACTCCATATAAACACGCTTTGTATTCTTAACATTCTTAGAGGTAACTAAGGTTCTAGGTAATGACATGTAGATCTCTCATACAATAGTATTTTGGATATAAGACATACCTCTAAACAAATTATTTATAATAACTGTGTTTGTTTATTTGTTTGGCGCCGGGGGCGGGATTTGAACCCGCGTGCGGATATCCCGCACCGGCTCTCCAGGCCGGCCCCTTAGACCGCTCGGGCACCCCGGCACGAATCAAAAGATTTGAAGGATATGACATCTGGGAAACATCTAGATGAAATAGATATTATTTCAATTCATTTCTATAGTCAGTTTGACACTAATTTATTTAAATACTTTATTGAGTACTTTTATTGTAGTTACATTATTTTCTTTTGATTTCAATCTCTATATAGACATTTTCTGGTACTCTGACTCTCATGATTTGTCTTATTACGTACTCATTTGCCTCTATATCTATTATGCGTTTATGTATTCTCATTTCCCATTTGTCCCAAACTTTTGTGCCTTCTCCATGTGGTAGTCTTGGTATTGGTATTGCTAATCTTTTTGTCGGTAATGGTATGGGACCTTTTAGTTTCACGCCAGCGCTTTTTGCTATATCGACTATCTGTGATACAACATAATTTAGGTTATCTACATTTGAACTCCAGAGTCTGATCCTTATCGTTGTTGACATTTCTTGTAACCTTAAGTAAAGTATGGGTATCTATGTAGATGATTATCCAGATTTTGCAGGTTTGATATCCATGACTATTCCTATACCAATTGTCTTACCCATATCTCTTAAAGCAAATCTCCCTAGTTGTGGAAATTCGCTATACTTCTCTATAACCATGGGTTTTATGGGTTTGAATCTAACTATAGCTATATCTCCCTGCTTGATGAACGGTGGATTCTTTTCCATTACCTGGCCTGTCCTTGGATCCAGTTTCGCCACTATCTCGGTTACTCTACATGCAATACTAGCTGTATGTGCATGTATAACTGGTGTATAGCCTGGGGCTATAGCAGATGGATGCCAAACAACCATAACTCTAGCTGTGAATTCTTCTACAACAGTAGGTGGATTTGTGGCATGTCCAACCACATCTCCTCTTTTGACTTGCTCTTTAGATATACCTCTGACGTTGAAACCTATATTGTCGCCAGGTAGTGCTTGTTCTATTCTCTGGTGATGCATCTCGATAGTCCTCACTTCGCCAACCACATTAGGAGGCATGAATATGACCCTATCGCCTACCTTTAGTACACCTGTTTCAACTCTTCCAACAGGTACAGTACCTACACCAGATATAGTGAATACCTCAGATATGGGTATCCTCAATGGTTTATCTATCGGTTTTGGTGGAGGCTTCACATTATCAAGTGCTTCATATAGTGTCAAACTACCATTTAAACCATATTTCTTCTTTAATTCCTCTATTTTCTGCTGATTCCACCAAGGCATATTCTGAGAGTACTTCGTAACACCATCTCCTACCCAAGCAGCTGTAGGTACTACTGTTATGGTATCAAGTCTATATCCGACAGCTTTAAGGAATTTTGTCAATATCTCTATTATTTCAATAAATCTTTTTTCTGAATAAGGTGGCTCTGTGGTATCCATCTTCGTTATAGCTATGATTAGGTTATCTATACCCATAGTTTTAGCGAGAAGTATGTGTTCTCTTGTCTGACCTTCGGGACTCATACCAGCCTCGAATTCGCCTTTCTTAGCCGATACTGCTAGTACAGCTACATCTGCTTGACTAGCACCAGTAATCATGTTCTTGATAAAGTCTCTGTGACCTGGTGCATCAATTATTGTATAGTATATATTGTTTGTCTCAAACTTTCTATAGGCCAAAGATATCGTTAAACCACGTTCTCTCTCCTCCTTAAGTCTATCAAGAAGCCAAGCATATTTCTCACTCTCTTTGCCAGCCTTAATAGCTGACTCTACCACTTCTTTCCATGTTTTCTCGTCTACAGCACCTGCTTCAACTAGTAGGCGTCCTACTAACGTACTTTTACCATGATCTACATGTCCTATGATTACAAGATTTAAATGTGGTTTCGAGCTCATAGGTTACACACTCAGTTATCTCTTGATTCTGCCTAAATTTGAATAAGGCTAGAACTTATAAATCTATGTAGCCTCACCAAATCGTAAATAAATTGGAAAGAACTCAGATAGTTGATCCATCTCTATCTAGAGCTTAAAGCTATACGCTCTATTTCCTCTTTCCTCTGAATGGCGTAGCTCTTGGTATCATAACTAGCTGCTGCCACTATCTCATCTGCTAGACATTCTTCGATAGGTTTAGAAGACCTAAATGAACATAAGTAAGCTCCTTCAGCTATATGCCTTAAAGCTAGATCTATTCTTCTCATCGGTGCAACATCAACAGCCACATGGTACACTATACCTCCATATATTATCCTTGTTGTTTCCTCTCTTGGAGCTGTATTCTCAATAGCTCGCACAAATACTTGCAAAGGATTTTCATTTGTTTTGAGGTTTACTATCTCAAAAGCCATTTTGACTATATTGTAAGCGAGATGCTTCTTACCAATATTCTTAGCCTTCCTCATCAGCTTATTTACCAGTCGTTCGACTATAGGTACTTCAGCTTTGCCAAATCTTCTTCTTGCATGACGCCCTCCTGTATGTGCAACTATTACAGGTTTTAGCGATATGTATTTCTTTAGACTTGGATCTGTCACAACAATATCTATGTAGCTCCATTTACCAAACAGCTTTAATGAACTTAAATCAGTTATTGGAAGTTCTTTTACTTGCTGAGTAGCTGACTCAGTAGACATATACACGTTACCTCAAAGGCTTCTGCTTTTTGCCCTTTAGTAACTCTGTTAAAGCTACACCATTAACTGCTATAACCTTGAACTTGACACCCGGTATATCACCCATTGATTTTCCTCTGCTTCCACCTATACCAACTATCAATACTTCGTCATGCTCATCAATGAAATTTAGTCCTCCATCGTATGGCACAAAAGCTGTAACAACCTTACTATTCTTAACTATTTGAACACGTACACACTTTCTAACACCTGCGTTTGGTTGTCTAGCTTCAACACCAACTTTTTCTAGAACTATTCCTCTAGCCATCGGAGCCCCCTCCAAAGGATTATATTTCTCTTTAAGTTTCAGTATCCTGATTCTGTAATCTCTTTGACTCCACCTGAACTTCTTTCTCTTGGCCACAAGCTTTCTAGCCGAATATATGCCAAGAGGTGCTTTACTTCCAGGCATTCTTTTTACCTCACAGGTTTTGCATAATTCTTAGTTTAAAACCATTCATAGAGGATATCACATTATCACTACATTGCCTATAGCGAAGTAACGATTAAGTAATACTCGTGCTTTAGTTACATTTCTACCGTTTTTACCTATAGCCAATCCTTTATCTTTCGGATCAACATACACGTACAACACCTTCTTATCTCTTCCATCTATGAGCTGAACTCTGTAAACTCTAGCTGGCATGAAGATATTTTTAACGAAATCCTTTAGATCCTCTGCCCATCCAACTACCTCTATGTCTCTTCCTATAACCTTACTGACATACTTGACATTACCACCTCTCCTACCTATGGCTTGCCCAAGTTTATCGCTATCTACAACAAATACCACTAGATTCAGATCCTCACTTACTATACAGTCTTTCGGTGTAACTCCTGTTATATCTTGAAATAGTGAAATATATCTTAATTCATCCATTGTTAGCTTTACATCCATTTTTGGTTTCACATCTGTTGCTTTCTGCACCATGGCTTCACCCACCTACATCCGATAGATTATTGAGCATTTCTGGTGGTACTTGACCTGTATCAATTATTCCTAAAACTGATACAGCAAATGGTTTTCCTATAACACTACCTAGTTCTTTATTGGTACCTGTAAACGATATGATGTTAACACTTGATAGTGATGCATAGTGCACTATATCAGATCTTATATCTTCTGGTGTGTTTGAGGTTATTACTACGTATCTTACTTTTCCAAGCTTTATCAGTTTTAATGTTTTTTTGAAGCCTATGACTATCTTCCCTGTTCTCACCACGAATTTTATTACGTTATCTATTGTCTGGTTTTGAACTGATATGTTTCTTCACCTTCTTCATATCTTTATATTTGGATTATAAACAAGTTTTATTCTAGCTGTTCCAACAGGTGCATAATTCCCGACTATAACGTTTTCTGCTACTCCCTCTAAATCATCGGTATCACCATGTACTGCCGCATCCACAAGTTGTTTAACGGTAATCTCGAATGATGCTCTAGCAAGAACACTCTCTTTAGTACCTGCTACACCATGTCTACCTATCTGCCTAATGGTGCCTGTTCTCGTCATCATATCTGCTAAAAGCATTATATGTCTTATATCTACCTCTAGACCCTGCTCCTCTAGAACATTCGCTATTTCCTCAATAAGTAACGATCTTGCCGCCTCTACCCCGAACACCTCTTCAACCTCCTTAATATTATTTGTTCTTATTCTACGATAATCTATTCCTTCAGTACTCATAAGTTCCTTCATGTTGCTACCTTCACAAACCAATACATATTCATTTCCTCTTTTCTGGATTATAACCTTATTTATGTTCTTTATACCTTTCAGCTTCACATTCAATATTCTATCCCTTATTTTTTCAACCTTCAAGGGATTGATGGGCTCCTCGAACCGTATCACTATATCATAGGGATTTTCATTGCTTACCAAAATCTCAGCCCTCTTAATATGTTTCTTCAAGGCTTGAGTCACTTCATCTATATCTAATCCTTTATCATTTAGCATCTCAGGATCTAAGCTAACTATCGCTGTATTTGTGGCCAAGTCTATGTCTATCTTTGATGCAACATTGATGAGCTTCGTTAGTTCGATTCTTCTAGCTAACTCTATAGCTTTATCTCTATCATATCTATAAGGTTCCTCTAGATAAACATAAGTTAGTGGCGTTGAAGGAACTTTTTTAGCATCTACTAATTCTATTAGTCTAGGCAGACCTAGAGTAACGTTAAGTTCTCTCACACCTGCATAGTGAAATGTTCTTAGAGTCATTTGCGTACTTGGTTCACCAATGCTTTGTGCTGCTACTATACCTACAGGTTCCCCGGGCTCTATGGCGTTATCGTTAAGCTCTTCCTCTAATCTATCGAGTATTTGGTTAACCTCATCTTCTGTCAATCTGTATCTAGTTAAATACGACACCATCTCATCTATGGTTTTCTTCGGAGCTTTATTCGCCAATCTTTTCTCTACAATCTCCTTAATGTGCATGATCTCTGCAGGGTTTTCTACGCTTTCCATTCTATCACCTTCTCAACAATCCTTTCTACATTTACAGACATTCCATGAGGTGCTTTCGATGGATCTGCCCTATCTTCACCATAGACAAACTGCACTATTGAGCCCCAAGAATCTCTAACTGTATAATCATATTCGACATAGAGATCCATAAGAGCGTTTATAAGCCTACGCTGCATATAACCGCTTTGAGATGTTCTTACAGCTGTATCAACTAAACCTTCTCTACCACCTGCTGCATGAATAAACATCTCAAGAGGTGAAAGACCGCTATAGAAGCTGTTCACAACATATCCTCTAGCAAGCGGTCCTATGTCATCTCTACCAAAATGCGATAGAGCTCTACCCATGTATCCTCTCCATATTCTTTCTCCTCGCACCGTCATTTGACCCAATGTTGCAGCCATCTGAGTCAAATTAAGTACATTTCCTCTAGCACCTGTTCTAGCCATTATGAATGCATAATTGAATGGATCTAAATATTTTACTGCAACCTCACCTGCTTTATCTCTGGCTTCAGCCAATACTTCAAGAATCTTTATCTCTAAACTTTCTTCAGAAGTTCTTCCAGGCACTATCTCTAGTTCTCCCTTTACATACTGTTCAACAAACTTACTGACCTTCCTAAATGCATCGGATATCATATCGTTTATTTCTTCTCTCGCTTTATCAGGTATAGCAACATCATCAAGTCTCAGCGTAAACCCTTTCTTCTCTAAGATACGTATGAATATCCTAAATACATGGTCTATGAATTTCGCGGCAAAATCAAGACCATACTCTTTTACAAGAAAATAGTACAGACTATCTTGCTGTTCAGCACCTATGCTCTTCTTATCTAGTACACCGAGAAGGAGTTTACCCTTTCTAACAACGACATAGGAGTCCCAGAAACATTCAACATCTTCACACTTTAGATGACCTGCCGAAATATTAGCTCTACCATGGAAATTGAAGTCATTTGGTAAGAACATACTTATGATCTGTTTACCTGTCCATAGTTCTTTTGGTGATAGTATTGCAGGTTCTGGGAATTCCTTAACAATACCGGCACTTGATAGAAGATCCATGATCTCTTCTCTACTCAATAACGTTGTTTTTACCGTAAGCAGATATGCACCACTTATGTAGTCTTGTAGAGCCCCTATAATTACACCTCCATATCTTGGTGTGAGTATGTTGTTTTGTACCTTGAGGAGTTCTCTAGCTTCTGCTCTTGCTTCTTCTGTCTGCGGTACATGTAGATTCATTTCATCTCCATCGAAATCCGCATTATACGGTGGACAAACAGATAGATGTAATCTGAATGTTCTTCCCGGTAGAACTTTTATTATGTGGCCCATAATAGACATTCTATGTAGAGATGGTTGTCTATTGAATAAAGCTATATCTCCATCCCTTACATGTCTCTCAACGATGTATCCTGGTGAAAGAGATTCTGCTAGACTTTTTCTATCTTTAACGTATCTGAGATCTATTCTTCTACCATCGGGTGTAACTACATAGTTTGCGCCAGGCCATTTATTCGGTCCATTTATTACACATTTCCTTAGCTCCTCCAAGTTCCATTCTGTAACCCTCTCTGGTACAGTTAACTTCATCGCTATATCTATTGGTACCCCAACCTCGTTCACACTAATGTATGGATCGGGGCTTATCACTGTTCTAGCTGAATAATCAACACGTTTTCCAGAGAGATTGCCCCTGAATCTACCTTCTTTACCTTTCAATCTCTGGGAAAGTGTTTTCAAAGGTCTACCAGATCTATGCTTAGCTGGCGGTAGTCCTGGAACTTCATTATCTAGATATGTCGTTACATGGTACTGCAGAAGCTCCCAAAGATCATCTATTATTATCTGTGGGGCTCCTGAAGCTATATGTTCCCTAAGTCTCTCATTAGTTCTAACAATATCGACAAGTTTATGTGTTAAGTCATCTTCAGACCTTATACCAGTTTCTATGAGTATAGAAGGTCTTATAGGTGTTGGTGGAACAGGTAAAGCTGTTAGAACCATCCACTCTGGTCGAGATTCTTGTGGATCATAGCCAAGAAGCTCCAGGTCTTCGTTAGGTATCCTCTCGAGTCTAGACCTAATCACCAGCGGATTCAATCGCGTCGAACCTTTAGCTTCTTCGTATTGCTCCTCAAATGTTGTAGGCTTCTCAAGCTTTATCTTTGGTTGTGTATGTCCACAATGAGGACATACAGTAGTTTTTATGGTTTTCTTCTTGATGAACTCAGAAAATCTCTTAGCCAGATAGGGATGTCTTTCTTTGAGTTTCTTGTAATACCTAAAGTATTTCTCCAGCTCGTTTGGAGGTATCTTGATTCGTCCACAGTTAACGCAAGTAGCTTTAAGCAAATCATGAATATGTTTGACATAGAGAACATTTATAACCGGTAAAGCAAGCTCTATATGACCAAAGTGACCTGGACATATCTTTATACTGTTACCGCATACAGGACATATATGGCCAGGATCAATTGCACCTAGATGGGGATCCATAACAGAACCTGAAACTGGTAACCCATCTTCATCATACGTTTCTGAAGATTTTATCTCGACAACAGACATTTTCCTGATTTCTTCTGGAGACAGTATGCCGAACTTAATGGCTGTTATTATCTTTTCTTCGTCTAGTGTCATCAACTCCACCCATTTAGCTTCCTATGTATGGTTCATGTTTATCCGAAAGTACGAGTCTTGGTTTTATGCCCATACCCATCATCTCCTGTATCAATAACTTGAAAGCGTATGGAATTACTACTGGGTGAAGAGTTCCCTTATCTTTATGTATAGGGCATTCATACATTTCTTTTTTCTTATTATACCAACCGATAAACCCACATTGATCGCAAACATAAACAACAGTTTTGTCAGAACTTTCCAATAATCTCTCCTTTAGTAAGGCTGAAGCCCCATGGCCTATTATGGCATCACGCTCCATTTCCCCAAGCCTTAGCCCTCCCTCTCTAGCTCTACCTTCCGTAGGCTGTCTCGTTAGAAGTTGTACAGGTCCCTTGGATCTAGCGTGCATTTTGTCGGCAACCATGTGGTGCAGCTTCTGATAATAGACTATACCTATGAATATTGGCGATCCTATAAGTTCGCCTGTCCTTCCATCATACATAGGCTCCGTACCATCCATAGGATAGCCTAATACTAGTAATTGTTTCTTTAGATCCTCTATGTTCTCTTCAAAGAATGGTGTTCCATCAGTAAATCTACCTCTGAGAGCTGCTACCTTACCACCTATGCTCTCCATTAATTGACCCAGAGTCATTCTTGATGGAAGTGCATGTGGATTTATTATCAGATCCGGTGTTATGCCGTCAGATGTGTAAGGCATATCATACTGAGGTATTAATGCTCCTATAACACCTTTTTGTCCATGTCTAGAAGCGAACTTATCACCTACTTCAGGTATCCTTAAGTCTCTCGCTCTCACTTTAACGAGTCTATTTCCATCACGGGTAACTGTTACGAATACTGCATCAACCCACCCTATTTCTCCATGTCTAACAGGAATAGATGAGTCTTTTCTTCTTTGTGCCAGTATTCCATATCCTTTGTATTCCTCTATAAATCTAGGCGGACTTGTCTTACCTATAAGTACTTCACCACCTCTAACTTCGACCTCAACTTTAACAATGCCATCTTCTTCAAGCTTTGAATAAACCTCCTTACCTCTATACCCTAAAACCTTAGTGTCAGGTATCTCTATTCTATCCTCTTGTCCTCCAGCATATCTCAATTCTTCTGTAGCATACAGCCTAAAGAAGTTCGATCTAGCCAGACCTCTATCAACAGACGATTTATTCATTATAACTGCATCCTCCATATTATATCCTGTGTAGCTCATAACAGCAACAACGAAGTTTTGACCAGCAGGCCTATCATTGTATCCTATTACTGATAGTGCACGTGTTTGAACAAGAGGCATCTGTGGATAATGTAGTAAGTGTGCTCTAGTATCAACCCTAAGCATGAAGTTAGACATATAGAGGCCGAGCGCTTGTTTAGCCATAGCAGATTGATATGTATTTCTTGGTGACTGGTTGTGTTCAGCATACGGTATAGTTGAAGACGTTGTACCCATTACTGCTGGCGGCCATATTTCTACATGTGTATGTTCCTTGGCTATATCTTCTGGATTTATGGCTATTAACGCGTTTTCCTCTTCTTCCGTATCCAGAAGCTCTACATAACCATTCTTTAGAAGGTGCTCAAAAGACATCATTCCCCTCTTAACCTTCTCTATAATGTCTTTAGATATCACTAATTTACCGTTCTTGACAATGAATAACGGTCTGACAATTCTTCCGGAGTCACAATTTACATAGACTTCATCTATAAACTTTGTCTTGTAGTGCGCCACACCTACTTCATAGTGTATCTCTCCTCTTCTCCTCATCTCCCTGACCTTTTCAGTTAGTTCTAATCCATTAGGATGATAACCTATTAGTGTACCGTTCAGATACACCTTGCTCCATGAAGATATTACCTCATAGCTTAACTCATTATCTCTAAGTTTATTGAATATCTCGATTAGCGGTACTACGCCAAGCTGATAGAGCGTAACTTCTACTACTTTTTCATCTACACCAACAGTTATTGTTGCAGAAAGAGCTAGATTCTTGACGAGACCACAGTTAGGTCCTTCTGGTGTTTCAAAGGGGCACATTCTTCCAAATTGTGTTCCATGGAGGTCTCTCGCTTCAAAGTGGGGCTGGCTTCTGCTTAATGGCGAGATAGCGCGTCTCATGTGGCTCATAGATGAAAGCCAGTTGGTTCTATCTATTATCTGTGTAACACCTGTCCTGCCACCTATCCACGTTCCTGTAGCCATTGCATGTTTTATCCTTTCAGTTATAATATCGCTTCTTATGTAGAGAGCAAGGTTTATCTTTCTTTCTCTAGCTTTTGCACGTTCTATTTGATACCTTAAGTCTCTAAGAAAGGCCTTAAACGCTACTCGGAACAGTAATGCCAACATATCTCCAGCGAGTTTTACCCTCTTATTCGCATAGTGATCTTTATCATCCGGAGGTCTACGTCCTAAGACAAGCTCTAGAAGTTTACACACCATTTGACCTAAGAATAACGCTTTCTTAGTTCTAGACTCAGATGAAACACCTAAATGAGGAAGAAGATATCTGTCTATAACGTATTTAGCCCTCTCTATCCTATTTTCACGAGCTTGACCTATAGCTATCCTAGACCCTATATAGTCCAAAGCATCGTCTACCGTAGCTATTTCGCCTGCCTGTATAAAGGATGGAAAAAGCTCTTTCTGTATCTCTGGATCAGGTGATACAGCTAGAGCTATATCTATATCTCTCTCTAAACCTAGCGCTCTCATCAGTACAACAAAAGGTATTTTGCCGGGAACCGCTGGAAACGATACATGTAGTGTTCCATCTTTATGTCTATCAAGTATAATCGGTATTCTATAACCTATAGTTGAAGAAACGACTTTAGCTGTATGGGTTATGTTTAACCCTTCTTGACCATAATCAACGATAACTCTATTGGAGGCTAGATCTTCCTGTGCTACTATTATACGTTCTGTTCCATCTATAATGAAGTAACCTCCTGGATCTCTAGGATCTTCACCTATCTTTACAAGTTCTTCTGGATCCATTTTAGATAGAGGATCTTTAACAGATTTAACCATAAGGGGTATTTCTCCAATCATTATCTCTACAGGGCTCTCTGGTATATCATTTTCATAGGGAACAAATGTCACATAGAGAGGAACTGCATAAGTTAAATCTCTATGACGACATTCCATAGGGGTTATGTTCTTATTTATACTTCCATCTATCTCTCTTACCTGTGGATCACCAAGTCTAAGACCTTTTATTAAGACCTTGTAACCAGGTATCGATGTCTCGATAACGGGTTCTTCGAGTATTATCTTTTTTAGAAGATCAGTAATAAAGGAGTTATAGGACTCTATATGATGTTTGGTCAATCCCTTCTCTCTGATATATAACTCCATTATAGCCCAGCGGTCATCAGGTGATAAGATCTCTGATTTTGTATGTGCTTTAGGCATAGGACCTAGTGATGCATATACATTCTCTCTATCGACAATATTTATAGAGCTCATAACCTTTTCACCATGTTTAAGGAACTACATATCTATAAACAACTACCTCTCCACCAGTAGGACTTTTCCTAACGATCTTAACGATATCTCCAGGTTTAGCACCAATAGCTCTAGCTACAGGGTCTCTAGACCTTATCCATGGTAGCTGCTCCGGCCTTATACCGTATCTCTTCAGAACCTCAAGTCCTTCTTCAAGTGATACAACTTCATGACGAGGCACAAGCTCATGCTCTAGTATCTTTACGTTTATTGAGGAACCCCTCCTTCTAGCGACCATTAACTACGCACCATCTAATAATCCAACCAACATTATTACTCAGCAGTAACCTCTACACACAGAACCACACTTATAAATGTATCTCGCACAATTCAGCAAAAAGCTTTTAACACAGAAAAACCAACACACTACTCAACCATAAATAACCACAAAAAGAAAGGGCCCGTAGCTCAGCTAGGTAGAGCGGCGGGCTTTTAACCCGTAGGTCCCGGGTTCAAATCCCGGCGGGCCCGCCACAACTTTACATCAACATCAAGATCTAACACATTACTTAATTAAAAATCACTTATCATACCAATATCTAGATTAGGAAAAGCTAAATCAATTTTTAAAGCTGTATTAACAATTTAACAAACGGTTGCCGCCGTAGCTCAGCGGGTAGAGCGCCGGCCTCGTAAGCCGGAAGTCGCGGGTTCGAATCCCGCCGGCGGCTCCAGCAATAGAACTACATTCAACTATATTTTACTAAAGTATCAATTATATTACTGAGACCAGTCTGTAGGATTCTATTTCTCCTCAATGTGATGCCTATAGTTTGTCTTAAGTCTATATACCTCTATATATGCTCCAGGCCATATACCTGAGTTTTGAAAAGTTCTTGTGGGAGATTGGTCTTGATTTATGTAGATGTACCATGGATCTAGGTAAAATGGGTGACCTGCTGACCAAACTCTATATGTAATGATGTCGTATTCCTCTAAAAGGTTGAAGTGTGTGTCAAATACATAGATTTTATGACGACTACCAAATTCTGTATCTGTGGCCAATGACATCATGAACCTTATTTCGCCGTTAGATGTAGTAACAGGATATATACAGGGATTTTCACGACCTCTCTCGAATATTGTTTTAACATAGGTAAAAACCGTTGATGTAGGATCCTCTATCTCCCACAGTATAGTTCCAGCTGTAAAACTTGATGTAATTGCATACCATTTCCCATTAAATTTAAATATAGCTATATCGTAGTGCCCCCATCTACCTCCTGGTGGTGCATTCACTAGTCTTATGTTTTCATTAAGTTCAACCAGTTTGAAATTTTCATCAAAAACAACTCTAACTATTCTGTGAAGATCACCTTGATAAGATCCACCCCAATTCATTAAGTAGCCGTGTATATTTCCATCAATCCACTTAAATAGAGCACCCTGACCTGTATAACTAGGGTTACCCCTGATGATAACAAGCTTAATTGGCTCATAACTAATCATGTCTTTTGTCCTAAGAATAAGAATGCCTAATGGCTGACGATAGAATCCTGCTGTAGCAAAGAATATCATGTACCCTTCAGAATCTTTTAGAATAGATCTTGGGTTATATTTCCCATCACTCCAATCAAAAACAGGTCTAAGATCCCTTATACCAGTACCAGCCAAATCATATACAGTCATACCCTCTACAACTACTGAAGAGTTGCATACCTCTACCAAGATTCTAACATTATATAGCCAGAGTTGTGGTGTTGATACTTGTGCTAAAAGAATCCAATCAGTATCGATATCCTTACGCTTAACAAATACCTCAACAGCAGATAGAGCATACGCAAATAGGATGTCTATACTATCTACATTCTCGAGATCAATAAACCTCTGATTAGTAACCCTCTTGTCCTGAAGATACACATAAGTATATATGTATCTGTCGATCAGTATGGTTATGAATCGATTAACATTTAGTTGCGAAATTGTTGACATAGATATCCGAATTTCGCCATCTATCCTCGATATAGCGAGTTGAATGTTGTAGACCTTGTATCCCTCTATCTTAACTACATTATTATATGCAATTATACAAGCATCTATAGCATGTATTGCTAAACCTTTCTCTATCAACTCGTAAGAACCATTAATGATCCATCTATTAGGCATAGAACCTAGGTCTTCAGTATAACTTATACTATTACTGATATATATATGAATGGCATTACTGTAGAGAGTCTTTCCCCTAATTCTACATAGACATCTGGAGGTAATGAGGATTCTGTAGTAGAGATAGGTATGAATGATTGTGTAGGTAGTGAAGCTAATAGAGATGAGGTAACATAATTTGATATCATAGCCTCAGTATAGGTTACAGTTTCTGTTCTAGTTAATGTTATTATTCTCTCAATTGGTTGAATTAGTGTTTCAGTAATAAAGACTGTTGTAGGCGATATTACTGTTTCTGTTAATGTTATCGTTCTTTCAATAGATTTAAAAGATGGTCTAATAATATATCCAGTTAAACTTGACACTATAATAATGACTATGAGTATGATTATAAACAAGGATTTAGGAGATAGATACACCCTATTCATATTCTATAAATCACCTAATTAATGATTTTGATAAATGTAACATAAACTATACATGTAGAGAGCCCTATGAGTATATCTATTGGTATCCGACCATCTATAGAGTTCAATATTGTAATGTTATGTAGAGATATTGTGAATACAAACAAAATAGATAATAAAAGTGTTGAAACATTGGTATCTGCTTTGTATTCTATATTTACTCTGTTTTATACATCTTTAAAGCTAGATCCTTCTCTAAACTATCTATTGATATGCATGCTTTTCCTTGAGTAACCATTACCTCTTTACTTTCTACTACTTCTCCTCTAAATGTATCCCAAAACTCAACTACATACATACCATCTTCTAAACCTTCTACTGAAATCACTACATTCTTTAGAGGTATAGGTGATTTGTTTAATACTGCATAATTCCACCAGTTAAAGTCTGTATTCCTTATCCACATTATTGCAAAACTCTTATTACCTAAACCTATTGCCTGCACCTTTGCTGAAGCGTATATAGTGTTTTCGAATACTATGTAGTTCCATGTATACCAATCTATACCTTCATTATCTATTCTAATCTCATATGTACCAGGTTCAAAATCTATTGTAATGTCGATATTATACTCATTAGCATCTTCATCACTTTTACCATCTATATCGGGTAACACTTTCTCCTCTATCTTTGTGTTATTGACATATATCGATACTACTGCTGATCCTCTTCCTACAGAATTTACATTCAAGATCATTCTACCTCTATCGAGAAACGTAACTATGAATATGGGATTCAGAGTCCGCTGGTTATGTCCTTTACCGTACACAAAGCCACTAAGTAGCGATGTATCACCCTCTATCTTTCCGTTAGGGTATATAGTGTAGATGTTCTGTTTTACTGGTGAAACCCAGATCCATCCAGCACTTGGATAAAGTATTAAGGAAGTTGTATTACCTTCGATAGTTGAAGCTGATTCTACATATACATTTAATCTACTTAGTCTTCCTTTTACTGGGTCAACACCTTTTAGGAATTCAGATAAAGCTTTAAAGTGATAGAACAGGTTGTATCTCTCTATCTGTGTATCCCACCACCAGCTCATGGCCGATATAGGAGATCCTGATAAAGTGGAACTCCATAATCCTTCATGAAGACCTATACCTTCTCTATCTATAGCCCAATACGGAATTCCAGTAAATCCCTGCATCCCTATCCATCTATAATCTACACCAAACTCTGTTATCACTACAGGCTTTCTATAGGTATTCCATAGAGAATCTATTATACTTGGTATTGAGGATCCTATATCCTTAAACCCTGTGGGTCCATATCTATGGACTGTTATCAAATCTATACTCTCTATGTTCCATACTCTTGGTTCTGAGTTATAGTCTGCAAGATTTACAGTTACAGGTCGTTTATAGGGATCAAGTAACTTTACATAACTACTTATCTCTTTAACCCAATTAACAAAAGCATCTCTAATACTAAAGAAGTTTGATGTTAGATCAGCTTCATTGGCTAATTCCCATGCAAGTATATGTGGCGAATAACCCCATCTAGCGATTATGTACCTCACCTTATTCTTGAATATATCTATGGCTATGGGATTACTCCAAAATTCTTCAGGATTCTTTATAGGCCCTCCTCTTAAAGCATTATATGGATTGTTTTCCCAATCATCTGCAAGTTCGTTATGCCACATAAACACAAATATTATGTAGATATCATGTTCTTCTGCCAATCTGATGATTTCATCTATTCTTGCTGCATCTGCTAAACTATAGCGATTCAAATTACTCCATTCTAGATTTAGAGACCATGGAACAAGACCTATGCGTACAACCTTAACACCTAATTCTTTAAGTCTTTTGAACCATGAGCTATAGAAGGATATAGCCTCAAGTTTGTTTGGAGGCCAAGCTAAGTTTATGCCTATCATTATTTCTGAAGATCCGTCTTCAAACACCAAGAATTTCTTTGATTCATCAACTGATATGAATCCTCTTTTGTTTCTACATTCAGAAACCTGTATCTTCAGCTCTTCACTCGAAATTTTTACCCCACTACTGTTTCTAGCCTCTATAACTACCCTATATTCTCCAGAGACTTTTGGTGTAAAACGTAATGCCCAGAGAGGTGGCGTATTGAATAAAACTATATGTTCCCTCGATCCCATACTTTGAATCGTGTAGTTCCTTGTGTAGAACGCTGGAATTTTGATAACCTCGTTATTTGGTGTATAGATGTATCCTACAACATCTATGTCGCTTGAGTTGTATGGATTTCTGTACATTAGGTTCGATATATTGAACATTACTTCGATTTTCTCGTAACACGAAATAATTGTTTTGGGATAATAGATTATATTCATAGCGAGACCCTTTTCCTGTGGAGAGGTCTCTGTCGGTGAGTGATATAAAGGTGGCTGACTAGCTATACTAGTAGTATAGTCAGTAACTGTGGTTACTGTTTCTTGCGAAGAAGTTGTAGGTGTAGTTAATGTGTTTTTTGTGATGTCTTCCTCATCTCTAATGGTATTCGTTATAGGTGTTGAGATCTCCACAGGTGTTGTTTGTGTAATTGGAGATGTGAATTCTGTTGGTAATGTCTTTGGAGTTACCTCTTTATCACTTTCTCTCACTAGATAATAATAGCTATATACGGTAATACTAGCCAAAACAATTATCACTACCAAATATATGGCTATACGTTTTTTAGACTCCATATCGTTATCCCAAACTATTTATCCTTGTATTGGTAAATATGTCTATAGCTGGTAAATAAATTAAAATTGCCTCAATAGAAGTAATTCTATAGGATTTTGAAACAACACTATATATTGTGAAACATCTTTAGCTAGTATTTAGCAATTAGTAAAGTATTGTGTCACTACATCATTAATATAACATTATCTAGAGTATGTTCACAGAGATATTTGCACCATGTTTAACGAGATATGCAAAGAAGATTGAGTAAAGTCCTTCATCTAGACCAATGTCTGAGATGCAGATGTTTCTCATAGCTTTATTATATCCATCGGTTATTAACAATAGGATTGCTAAAAGTTGTAGCATGTAGCTTTTATTCGTATGTTCTTCAGATATCTCAACTCTATACATATATGTTCTCTTTTCTCTGTACCCCTTCACTATCCCTCTTGCAGTTAAAAGAAATTCTGTAATCGTATTAATTGAAATTTCTATTCTGTAATGATTTTTAATAACTTGTCTTATTAGTTCTTGGAACAGATCTATAGTCTTGATAGTATCGATATTATGTAGAATAGAAAGAGTCTTCAAGCATTCTCTGCATATCTTTATACGTATCAATATTTCGTCGATATTTGAAAAAATTGTGGTTATACGGTCTATGAATGTTTTTACGATAGTAATATACGGAGGTAGCGATAGTAGATTCTTATAACAAGAAACATGATTGAGACAATAATCAATTAGTACAACGTTATCCACCTTACTGTCTATGTAATTCATTAATTGTTGTCTTACAGAATCTATGCAAATAGTGTTCACAAATACTATCAATTCCTTTAGTTTTACTATTTGTTCAAAGTCTTTCTCGAGTTTAGCCAATGGTTTATGGAAATATTGTATCTCTAGAGAGTGTTGAGGCAAGTATTCCCATACATATGTCACTATATATGAATATTTATTACTCAACTCTTTAATGTATCGATTTATCTCCATCGCTAAACTCGTATTTAATGTTGCTATAACAAGTATAGGCACACCTTTACACCTTATGAGCGAGACCAACTGCTTGTGAAATTTCTTTCATTCCTATTGTTTCTAGCCATTCACTCAATCCTTTAACTATATCTTCTACAATTCTCTTTGGATCACGCATTAATGCTGTTCCTACTTGAATAGCTTTTGCTCCAGCTAGAATCATTTCTGCTGCTGTTTGCCAGTTTACTACCCCTCCACATCCTATTATATCGGCTTTAGTTTCTTTATACACATCATAGACAATTCTGACAGCTATAGGATGTATTGGGGTACCAGAAAGACCTCCATAGATATTCGTTAATACAGGCTTTAAAGAATATACATCTATATATATAGCCTTTATTGTGTTTATGAGCGTTAAACCTTTGGCTCCTGCCTCTAATGCTTTTTCTGCTGATTCAACTACTCTATCGCTTAACCCTAGTTTAGCTACAACAGGTATCTTTATTGTTGAAACAACTGCTCTAACTACTGAGTACACATTCTTAGGATCTACCCCTATCTCGACGCCATACCCTTTGGTATGAGGACAACTTAAGTTAAGCTCTACAGCATCAGCTTTATTCATATCCGCCTCTACAGCAGCCTCAATGAATTCATCTTCATTTCTACCACCAATACTAACTATAATAGGTGTGCCATATTTTTTAGCTTCCTCTACAAGCTCTCTAATAATATTTTTACCAGGATTCTCTAGACCTACAGCATTAATTAATCCACCTGTAGGTAGCTCAACTATTATTGGTGGACTATAACCTTCCCTAGGTTCTGGGATTATGGTCTTTGTAACTACAGCAGCTAATCCATAACTTACAAGTCTTGATATATGTTCTCTATGTGTTCCAAGTATACCACTAGCATTCATTACAGGATGTCTAAGACTTATTGTGGCTACAACTGTTTCTAGCATGATCAATTCACCATAAACTTTGTTAAAGGTTCAGGTTTGATTTTCTCTTCATATCCTTCATCGATATAAACAATACCGCCTCTGACTATAGTTGCTGTAGCTACACCCTTTAATACATTCTTTTTGTAGGGCGAAAATCTAGATTTCGAATAAAATGTTTCAGGATCGACACAAAATTCTTTATTCATATCCACTACAGTATAACTAGCTACACAACCAGTATACGTACATCCCCATCTCTTAAGCCCAAGTATTTTGGAGGGACCTCGAGATAAGAGCTTTACAACGTCATCTAGATCTATAGCACCTAAATTTACTAAGTTTAGGATTAAGGAAGCAGTCAATTCTAGAGAAGCTATACCTGATGGACACATCGAGAAATCAAGAAGTTTCTCATCGAAACTGTGAGGCGCATGATCAGAGGAAACTGCATCAAATGCTTTCAGTAGTTTCAATAATGAGTATCTTGTTGAAGGAGTTCTAAGAGGAGGATTTACTTTAGCTATACAGCCCATTTCCTTCTCGTGAGAAGAATCTAAGTAGAGATAGTGTGGACAAGTATCTGTAGTGAATTTATATCTTTTTGCTAAAGATAGTGTTAGAACATTTGTTATATGTGTGATATGGATCTTCATATTTTCTTTAACATGCATGTGAACAATATCTAGAGCTGAAAGCTCGCTTTCAATAGGTCTACACATCCATCTAGAACCAGCTTCACAATCATTCACCATATATGGATGTTCTGCATGAACAATCACTATTCTATTTAGATCTCTGGAACTAGTAATATTGAGGATCTTGGGGAATAGGTGAAGATCTTGAGGAAAGAATTTTACACCTACAACACCTTCTTCATACAACATGTCATACATTTCCCTATAGTCTTTTGCTGGAGATACATAGATTCCAAAATCAACTCTACTCTTTAGCTTAAGTGCTTCTATTTTTTCTTGAAGAGCTTGTTTGTTATCTATTCGTGGTAAAGTGTTAGGCATATCTACAACAGCTGTAAAACCACCTCTAGAAGCAGCCTTCGTACCGCTTTCTTCATCTTCTTTATAACTAAGTTTAAGTCCACGTAAATGTACGTGGATATCTATGAACCCTGGGAGAAGTATGCCTTTAGCACGAAGATCTATACATTCATAATCTCTACATAGATTCTTGTCGATATAGTTAAATCTTCTTTCAACAATACCTTTATTAACTAACACCATTATCTCTTTCAAATAACCATCTTCATATGTTTTTGCTATTATTAGTCTTTCCAAGATGCTGTATCACCTCATCACATCTAAATACTGGTCCATCTATACAGAGAAGCTTGTTTGATGCTCTAATGAAGCAGCTACCACATAGACCTATGCCGCATTTAACCATTGTTTCAAGAGCTACATATGCTTCTAGGTTAGTGTTTCTTATGTATTCGCATATACCTTTCAACATAGGTTGTGGTCCTACTGCTAATATGATGTCATAATCTTCTAGTGGAATATTCTTTAGCCTCTCTAAAGCTGTTCCACAGAAACCATAGCTACAGTCTTCTGTTGCCATAAATAATCTATACCTATCTCCAATATCTTGATTAAATCTATTTAAATCAAATAGTTCTTCTCTTCGTTTAACTCCCCATACAACATCGAGCTTCTTGTATTTTGACCTATATATGAAGAAAGGGATGGGAGCTATACCTATACCTCCAGCTATCACTAGTACACTTTTCGTATAGTCTTCAACGATAAAACCTCTACCTAGAGGCCCCTTTAAACCTACTATCTCACCTTTACACATTTTAGAGAGTGTTTCTGTACCTAGACCCTTAACTTTGAATAGAAAATATATGATGTTGTTGTCTACAAATGCCACACTTAAGGGTATTTCATCTACGCGAGGTACCCAAACCATAAAAAAATTGAACGGAGAGATACTGTCTACATGTGTAAATAATTCTACAGCTAAGAGATACGTATTTTCAGCTATTCTATCTATCCTTAATATTTTGGCAGGTTTAATAGACATAACATTCATCTTATGATAAGCTTTAGTATATCATCTCTAGTTACAATGGTTGAACAATATTCGCAACGAAATACAAGCTGATCCTTTGATAATGTTCTAAACCTAGACTTTACCGGTTCTCGTTCTTTATTCGATATACATGTAGGATTCGGACATCTAATTACACCCTCTATAATCTCTGGCACATTTACCTTAAACTTCTCAACTACAACAAAATTCTCGATAATGTTTATAGTTGCTGTAGGAGCTATGAGTGCTATAACGTTTACTTCTGCTGAAGTTAATTTTCTACGCTCTATCTTTATTATATCTTTTCTACCTAACTTCTTGCTCTCAACATTCAATAGTACCGCTATTCTCCAGCCTTCTCCACCAGTTATATTCAACACCTTTAGTATGTCTAGAGCTCTACCTGCTGGTATATGATCAATGACAGTTCCATTCAGTATTTTTGGAACCACCAACGTGTGTATGTTTTCTGAACTCATATCTCTACACCAGAAACCAAAGATAATAAAGACATTCTTAGGGGTACACCTAATCTAGCTTGAAGATAGTAGGCTGCATATCTTGATGTATCAACTTTATGGTCTATTTCATCTACTTTTGGTAGAGGGTGTAGAACTTTTAATGTAGACTTGCCTTTCTCTAGAAGATCTAATGTAACAATATACGAACCTCTAACTTTTTCATACTCCATAGGATCTGGAAACCTTTCTCTCTGGATACGTGTAACATATAGAACATCTGCTTCACTGATTATTTCTCTCACATCATTTTTCTCTTCGATAGGTAGACCTCTTTCTTTCAGTATTTGTAGAACTTCGCTACGTATACGTAATAGTTGAGGAGCAACTACATACAACTTCTTGGGCTTATATAGAGAAAGACCGTATATGAATGACATTGCTGCTCTTCCATATCTAAGATCCCCTAAAACAACATACACTAATCCATCGATTGATCCAAAGAGTATCTTTACTGTATATAGATCGATCATAGCTTGTGTTGGATGGTGTTGAATACCATCACCAGCATTGATAACAGGGTTTTCGGCTATTTCTGCAGCATATTTTGCTGCTCCTTCATATCTATGTCTTAGAATTATAATATTGGAATATGCATCAAGCATACGTATTGTGTCTGCCAAGTTTTCGCCTTTAGCTATACTGGAGGCTTCCTCACCTATGATCGATACAACATCTGCACCTAGACGTTTTGCTACTACTTCAAAACTGAGCCTTGTACGAGTAGATGGTTCAAAAAAAGCGAGAGAGACCACCTTCCCGTTTAATAGATTCAATTTTCCCTCAACTTTGCGGAATTTATCTGCATACTCAAACAATGTCTCAAGCTCCTTCCTAGTGAAATCCAGTATTGATACTACATCTCTATTTTTAAATGATGTGACCATCTTTATGCCCAAATCTAATGCTACTATCTGTAAACTATAAAACATTTCTGTCTACAATGATGAACTCTTTGGACACTATCTATAGATCTTGATTAAAACGCTTAATGTAGTTAATAACTTCGTCATAGGTTCTCGTATCGATTAACTCTTTCTCATAAAGATGTTTAAAGATGTTTGATACATTAATGTAGCTGTAGAACTTCATACCGAGTGACTCTATCTTCTTTCTTGCTCCTTGTTCTCTATCTACAACCACTAATGCTGCTATTGGTATACCCCTAACCTCCTTTATGGCATTATATGCATGTTCTATAGATCCTCCAGTAGTTGCTACATCATCTACTATTAGGCAGCTTTTTGATTCTACAACACCTTCAACAATAGACTGCGTACCGTGAGCCTTTCTGTCTATCCTAACATAAGATAGAGGTTTATTAAGCCTACATGCTATGAATGATGCTAACACTAGGCCTGAGGTAGCTATACCGACAATAACGTCGTAGCTACTTAGATCCCAAGCAGAACATAATTCTGTTACGAGTTTTTCAATAACATCAGGATAGCTATAGAGTTGCCTCAAATCTATATAGAATGGGCTTTCTAGACCCGAAGTAAGTTTATATCTACCTATCTTTATCATACCCTTTCTAAATAGCTCTACAGCTAGCCACGACATAGCAATAACCTCTTCTTCTGAGACTCTAATAAACCATGTGCCAGCTCTCTTACTTTTTCCAAATCTGAATACGTAATAGCTCTACCAACTATCTCATAGTCAGCACCAGCACAAAGAGCTGCACCAGGTTCTGCTCCCTGCACTCCTACTCCAGGTGAAATTATTTTTATCTTCGATCCAACTTTTGATCTAATGTATTGTATTACATTAGGTCGTGTAGCTGGTGCTACAACACCCCAGCTACCAACACGTTCTGCTGTATCTACGAATTCATCTATATGTCTATCTATGAATTCCTTAGAACCTTCATGAGACATTGATACAACTAGTATCAACTTAATGCCCTCTTTTTCACATACCTTAGCTAGCACCTCTATACCTTTCTCGTATCCTACGAATGCATGAGCAATAACGGCATTGAAACCCACATTCCTCAGCATTGTTGCCGTTAAAGCCATTATATCTCCTATATCAGCTAGCTTAAGATCCGCTATTGAGAGACCATCGTAGTCTTTAAATAGATTATTTAACCAATTGATGCCGTATTTAACTATAGCCGGTAATCCTATCTTGAATCCCTTTACTATATCCCTTAATACTTTGTATCGTTCTGTAACCCATTTCTCTGAACCAACATTTATAGGTGGATCTAGAGCCACAATTAGCATAATCTACCTACCACTATGTAAAGTATTGTTTATATGAATATAAAGTATTGTTAAGTATTAACATAAGAAATACGTCTAATGATATTAACTTCTGGTAGACCAATAGGGACACACAGCACATATCTCGGGATGAGATGAAACAAGTATTTTGAATCTGCCCCCATCTGGTATTGTTGTTAGTGTAGGAATGTTGTTGTCTAGATTCAAGAAATTGCACACACCTTTCACAGGCTCAAAATGCCTACATATTTTTCTCTTCTCTTTACCAATAACAACAATATTCATAAGCACCCCAGCGATATCTTCTACTGCTTCGCTAAGTTCTTTTAAAGATGTGGAATCTTGATGTATGACTAAACTATTCCTTGATCCAATACCCACTATGCTGTTTATGAATTTTGGTACAGTCTTAATCTTCTTATGTACGTGAACTGAGATGCCCATAAATATAACCTTTGACAATCTCAGTAACGTTGATGCTTCAACAATTTGCTTTATCCTACAGAGTAGTTATTAAGGACTGAGATACATAAACATAATAGTACCACTCCGTAACCTTATTCGGTATTTGAAGATACTTTATTAACATTATTTATAGTTTAATGTTTATATAGCTTTATTCTATAATCTCTACTGGAACTAGCTATGGTTGTGAAACACTTCAAGATACAGACTAAGACATTAGAGGATTATCTTAAGGCCATGTATAGACTTGAGGAAATATATGGTATTGCTAAAACCCAAGATATTGCGACAGAGCTTAATGTAACGCCTGCTACTGTTTCTAAAACTTTGAAGAAACTAGCTGAAGGAGACTACATTAGATGGATACCATATGAGGGTGTTAAGCTAACAAAAAAAGGTAGAAGATTAGCTGAAGATGCTATTAAGAAACATAGAATTGCTGAAACCTTTCTTCATCTTCACTTAGGATTTGATCTTATAGAATCGCATAGGTACGCACATATGTTCGAACATTTACCAGATGAAATATTGGATAGGCTTTGGATATATATGCAGAAACCAAGCCGATGCCCACATGGAAATCCTATACCGGGTTCAGTTACAGATAATATAAGTGATCTACCGTTAACAGAGTTTGTTGAAGGAACAGAGATAGTTATTACACGTATTTTATGTTCGTTTGATAGCTCCCTTCTTGCAAAGGTTATCAGTCTAGGTATCGAGGTAAGTAAGAAGGTATGCATAGAATCTACATCACCTATGATGATATCCTTGCTAATAAATGGTAAAAGAGTTGAGTTAAATAGATACGAATCACGACTCATAAGAGGTTTAGCTATTAAAAAATGTCGATGAAAACTGTATACAGTGAGTTCCATTACAGTAATTGAAATTTAGAATCAGCGCTTTGGCCCTTCATCATTTTTCAGTATTTAGCATGCACATCATCTATTGAATTGTTTTACAGCTGAACACTATTAATTCTAGCTAGATTTTTATATTTAATGGTTCAACAAAACCACAGAAAAACTATATAACCTAGAACTTTAAAACGCCTAGAACTACTATGTGATCTCCAGAAACTATTGACACAAGGTGATATAGGCTGCTCGGTTTAGTTGTTACCCAAGGTATAGGAAGAGGAAGTACAATGAGTTTAAGAGTTAAACAGGTACATGTTGTAAAGAGATCCAGATATCAGGAGATAGTAGTAGCAGAGGTGGAGGATTTTGGACGAAGCCTTATTCTCGACGGATATATTCAGAGTAGTGAAGCAGATGAACACGTATACCATGAATCTCTAGTTCATCCAGCTATGGTGCTTCATCCTAACCCAACCAAGGTCTTGATAATTGGTGGAGGTGAGGGAGCTACATTGCGTGAAGTTTTAAAACATAAAACAGTAGAATTAGCTGTTATGGTTGATATAGATGAAGATGTTATTGAAGTTTCGAAAGAATATCTGCCTTCATTCCATGGAAATGCGTTTTATGATCCAAGAGCTAGGATAATAATTGAAGATGGTTTAAAGTTTGTCTCTGAAGCAAAGGAAGTATACGATATCGTCATACTAGATCTAACGGATCCATATTCAAGCGATATAGCTGGACCACTCTATAGCGAGAATTTTTATAGAGATATACATAGGATTCTAAGCAACAATGGTCTAGTCGTTACACAAGCCGGTTCAGCATTCTTCTATAGAGATGTTTATAACTCCATAGCTAATTCTATTAAGAACATCTATAGATACCATCTAGAATACCAAGTATGGATTCCATCATTTGGATACTCATGTAACTTTGTTTTGGGATCCAAAGAATACAATCCAATAGAGCATCTCAAGAAGGAGTTCGTGGATAGTATACTGAAATTTAGAGGAGTTGAAACTAAATTTATAAATGGGCAACGAATAGAAGCTTTAGTTAGTATAGGCATATACTGAGCATGATATAAAGAAGACATAGATAAATAGATTAAGTAGTGATGCAGAAACACATAGTTATATACATATAGTTAAATTTTATGTTGCCTCTCTAAATGTTTTAAGAATTATAAATAGTATTACCATTACCTGAACCGCAACAAATACTAATGTTATAAGCACTAAAACTGACACTTGTTTTGGGGAAACAGTTGTCAAAGTGTATTTTGTGTGATCCTCATTTAAGGTATCTGTATAAATGCGCTTTACTTTTGCTGTAGCTATCATATTTGCCCAATCTATTGTATTATTGCAATAGCAAATATCTCTGTAGATTTGGATTATTTCAGCTAATAGGGTACGTATATAATCCTCATCCTCATTAAGAGCTACTGTGTTTATGTTGCTTAATACTGTTGTTATTACTGTTTCCGAGGGATATGAAATATATTGTATCTCTATGACGAATTTAGATATGTTATATCTGTCTACCGTATGGCTCATTAGTGTGTATATCTCTATTCCCTTATTGATGTATTCTCTAAGTATTTCACTCATCTTCTTTGTGATATCAAGTTTATTCATGACGCTAAGCTCTACAAATAGTGTCCGTATTTCGAGATTCTTGATGATATCATTAACTATACCAATTATAGGAATCATGCAAGACAAAGAGCTTGTGACTGATGCTACTTCATCACCATTTATACTTTCTATCCTATACATTGTATTATGCTTACTATCTTTCACGACTTCGTTAACTTCGATCCAGGTATACATGGGTATTCTATTAAGACAAATATACGTATCATCATTTAAGCCCAGGTACCCGATATACTTGGTCTTATTTATATAGAGATCATATATATTTATGTATTCACGCACCTCATTTTTTGTTCTCAATACTGTCATTAAAGTATTCCAGTTCTCGATCATAGACAAGTTAAGTTTCTTTATAGTATCCTTTACATAATCGTTTATCTGCATATATTTAAAAGAAGAATTACCTGAATTAACCTGGAGATTTGTTTTTAAGCTAAACCATTGAACAATTATGTAATCCTTGTTTACCACTATATTGCTGTCAATAAGTATGGAGAGATTGGAATATGTGTAAGTGAACTGGTAGAACAGTCTTTCGCCACCTACAAAAACATATGATAAATTTGATATTGTTCCTTGATCTATATCCAGATTCGATAATGCTTCAATTTGGTGTTCGATACTTGATGGTCCCACTACGAGCATAGAACTTGAGTAAACATTAGCTCTACTCACTTTACTACGGTAAATCCATGAAATCTCTTTATCTCGTACCTTGATTGTGTTTTCAGACCCTTCTTCAGAAATATTGTTTTCCATGTTCAATGTGACAAACACTAGCATTATAATTATACATGTATAAAATATCTTTCTCAAATTCAAGAGCTGGTTACACCAACCTTAGTTAGTATAATGCAGCTGGTACTTAAGGTTTAAGGCAATCAGTGAAAATGTAGTTACATTAGATCGTATAAAGTACATTTACGAGATTTCTTATGTTACATGAATTAATAAAGATGTTGATGTAATCTCTTCTTAAGTTTTTTGAAGGACAGAAAGCTATCGAGACATCGCAGTGTCTAAACATATCGATATCGTTGATATTGTCACCTATACATAT
The DNA here is from genome assembly GCA_038831005.1 of Ignisphaera sp. Taxonomy (NCBI): domain Archaea; kingdom Thermoproteati; phylum Thermoproteota; class Thermoprotei; order Desulfurococcales; family Desulfurococcaceae; genus Ignisphaera; species Ignisphaera sp. Next base: position 235,401 of record JAWBKZ010000004.1, on the reverse strand, counting down.
CAATTCGCTATACTCTATACTATTGCTACGCAGATACTCTATCAATTCCGTACCTTTACCATTGAAATCTGGATAACTCAATGCATAACCTGTAAGTCTTCCATTCAATATTTCTAACTCTACACCTATATATGAATTGAATTTGAGTTCATGTACCGCTCTTTCACCTAAGAAATTAAACCCCCCTGAGATAGCTATAAATATGTCTCTAGACTTTTTATGCCTAAATTCTACTAAATCCTCTATACCGTTTCTCCATGGAATAGCATACACAATTCTTTTGAAGACTTCAACATCTATATTTTTCCATAGATTTAGCTCCATTGCTACCCATTCATCATAGCTTAACAAACCTTCAAAGAAATACTTTGAATAGTTTCTAGATCTGTGCACAGTATTGAGAATATTGTGAATGAATCTCCAGCAACTTCTAATCGGTGTTAATGTTCCATCTACATCAAAAGCGTACACTCTTACCATGCACCAGCTCCTAAAACAAACCTAAACTGGTGAGGATTTACGGTTTACCGCTTCTAGAAGTTTCTTCATCTCTTCTTTAACCATGAACTCTATATCTCTTGAGTGAACTCTTACGAGATGCAGATAAAATCCCCTTTTTGTGAAGGGCCCCTTATCACAAAGATTGCACCATAATCCTCCATTTCTCTTAACTATAGTCGCCACCATCTTATCTATGGCTTTATCCATCATTGATACAATAGAAGGTGTTACAAGTTCTCTTAGTTCATATTTCTGACCTAATAGAGCTGCTTTTCTAGCTACATACTCGGTAAGTTTTTTCAATGCGAGTTCCTGCCTCATGTTCACACCTATATGTAACTTTGAGTATCACTACAGAATTTAAAAGCTAAGTCTCTTTCCTGACGTGGTACTCATTTTAATATCTGGATGCAATACATTTAACTGTGTTAATAAGCTTTTCCTCCTCGCAACTCCCTTCATTACACATTATATATGCTATATAGGACATGACCGTACATGTATCTTGATTTTTTAAACATAGTGCTTCTTCATATAGTGTGTATCCATAGGCATTTTCACATATATGTACTGCAACAATCTTCTTTCTAGCTATTTCAACTATGCTAAAGCTCGTTAACTCCACATATTCATCTCTTTTTGTAGCCTTCACTACAGCATCTATAATGGCTATAACTGTATCTTGATTTACATTGACTATAGCAATCTCTCTATGATTATCTATTATTATCTTCTGGACACCAACATTATTCATTTCCTTCAACCCAGCTCAGAATATTCAAAATTACTAATCGTATTTTGAATCATCATGCCGAGTCAATTAACGAACAAACAAAACATCAATAACCCATCAAACTCTAGTAATCGTCTTTTATCTCTTAGTTTTTGTTAAGATATTCATTAAAGATTCAGTAAAAGGTTCAGCTCTGAACCACAATAAGGACATTTCATGTGAAGTTTCTTAGCATCTGCTATACAGAAGTAAGCTTCATATTTGCTACCGCACTTGGGACACATATATATTATGTCATCACCTATGTAGAGTTTTTTAGCACATAACCTGCACTTAAGTTCAATCCATCCTTTATGTCCAGAGGCATTACATCCCCTAGGCTTTATCATACTGCTTTACACCTCTTAATAGTGCTGAGAAGATGCAAATCTATTTTAAGTGTTAATGAACTTATCTTATTGGTGACGTTTAGTTATGTTACATATAGTATCAGTATCTGATGTCCATAGCCCTAGATATCTTCCGCTTTTCTTTGCCTCTATAACTACGTTAAGACTTGTGAATCAAAAAGCTGATTTAATAATACTTGCAGGCGATATGGTGGAAAAGAATTCTATAGATAACATGAAGCCCATTATCTCTGTTCTCAATAAGCTTGTCAATAAAAATCCTAGACGTATTCCTATAGTAGCTGTATTCGGTAATGAAGAGTACATAGGCTTTGAACACAGATATAGAGAGATGTATCCGGAAGTTCTATGGCTAGATGATGAATATACTATCATCGAGATTAAGGACGCAGAAATATGTATTGTAGGTAGTCGTGGGGTACTTGAGAGACCGACTACGTGGCAGAAAAAGAATATTCCATGTATAGAGAATTTGTATAGCAATAGGCTCAGAAAAATTAAGGAATTACTGAATATATGTAGAGAGTATAGATTATCAATACTTGTAACACATTATGCCTCAACATCTGTAACTCTACAAGGAGAGCCACCACAGATTCACTATTTCTTAGGTTATAAGATAATTGAGTATATAGATAGCGATCTTAGACCTGATATATCTATCCATGGTCATGTGCATAATTCTACAAAAACCTATGCCATGATCAATACCACCAAGATCTTTAATGTATCTCTTCCAGCCATCAAACATATAACAGTTATAGATGTAAATATATGAGTTACTTAAAGTACTTAAACAAATTATGCCATGGAGATGCTTTAAATGATGCCCTTATTTTGTGTATATCGGTTACCTATAGCTCCAGCAAGCGATGATGTATTTATATGGTGTTACTCAATCAATCTTTAGTTATGATTGAGAATGAAGAAAAACAAGCTAAAACTATGGCTCATTCAGAGAACTATGATGATCCTTTTGTTAACAGTGTATACCTCTTATTGTTTACTACTGAATTGTTTGAATATACTAACCATTACTTTTCTAGCTATAGTGATGCCATGTATAGCAAACCCCAAGAAAGTATGTCGATCGATACGTTTACCACTAATCAATGGTATCGCCATTAACTGTTGCGGCTTTTTACTTCCATTATACTCTACACTAGTACTGATGATATGCAAGACCGTAGAAATACAACACCTAATTCTGTTACTATCATTAGCTATAGCCATAGCCGTAGTACATACGTATGCAACAGAGAAGATGATTCTTGTTAATGTGGTTAGATACACATTATCATTCGTACTTCTATCGATAGCTATAACGTATAGTGAAGATATCTACTACATATTACCTTTCTCAACAATTATGGGAATAGTTCTAGGTTCTGATATACTTCCATCTATATTCATGTATAGATCTCTAGAGAGTGAAAGCAAGGTGTTGGTAATCGGAGGATATATGGCTTTAGATTCGATACCCATATCTCTCATAATCTCTCTATCAATATTATCAATATTTCGAATACTGCAATTATTTGGCATACACTTCTGATTAAAGTGCTTCATCAAGATTCTTAAACTTAGCTAAGCTCTGCAGTTATTGAACTTAAAACCGTTGAAGTGATCTTTTATGAAGATAGCGGTTGTAGCTGATAAAGCGGTACCGCCATGGAGTGTTAGACAGATAATACTTGCTCTAGAATATCTAGGTGCTTCAGCAATATACGTAAGACCTTCTGAACTTGTTTCAGTCTTTGGTGAAGGAGACGATACTATACTCCATCTAGCTACATCAAGACCTATAGAATTCAATGGCGTAATTCTAAGGGATCTAGGCTCAACAATAACCCTAGAGAATTTCCTTAGGAGATGTAATGTGTTTAGACACTTAGAGTTACTTGGTATTCCTGTGATTAATCCCGTGGATTCTATAGTTGTAGCCAGAGATAAGTACTATAGTTTACTACTTCTAAATAGAGCCGGTCTACCGGTACCTAAGACCCTCGTAACAGAAGATTTTATGTTACCATCAAAGGTTACAGAACAATGGAGTAAAACTATCATAAAGCCTGTGATAGGGAGTATGGGCTTCGGAATAGTTATGACTGAAAACCCTGATGTAACTTACACAATAGCTAGAACGCTAGCGCAACTTAAACAACCTATATATCTTCAGAGATACATAGAAAAGCCTGGTAGAGATATAAGGATCCTTGTCGTAGGTAACGAAATTGTCGCAGCTTATTATCGTGTACAGAATTCAAAAGATGAATGGAAAACCAACATAGCTCAAGGAGCTAAACCAATACCCATAACTAAACTTAGTGAAGAGCTTCACACCATTATCTTCAAGGTTATGAAGGTTCTAAAACTTCACTATGCCGGGATAGATGTAGCTGAAACCGAGAAAGGATACGTAATTTTTGAGGTTAATGCGTCTCCGCAATGGAGAGGTATCCAAAAAGCTACAGGTATTAATCCAGCACTACATCTAGCCAGATATGTTTTATCTCTCATTAAACGATAAGTGTTGTGATACATATATTGAGTTGAATGATGATTATGCAAACCGGCTGATTTCGTGATGAAGAGCTCTCGCCCTGACTGCTCTAGTGCGTACAGAACCCAACATAGATAAATAAGTTCGTATTAAGTAAAACAAAAACTTTGGATTGATCGCATATATCATTACTGGAGCCATAGAAACTATTATACTTCATTAACTCTACTCTTTTACTGGCCTCTTTTACTGGTTCATGATCCTCCTTCTTCAATGAATACTATGTTATCAGGATTGAATCCCAGCTCTTCGACCAATATTTTCTTTACTTTAGATCTATGATCTCCCTGTATCTCTATTCTACCGTTCTTTAGAGTACCTCCAGCAGCTAACTTTGTTTTTAGGTAAGAAGCAAGCTTCTTTAAGTCAAAGGTTTTATCGTCTATACCTTCTATTACTGTTACAACCTTACTCATTTTTCTGCGCTCTAGCTTTATTTTTATGACTTGTGATTCTGTTTCAAGTTGTGCACATAGTTCTGAAGGTAATCCAGCACATAGTGTGTCTACTTTCATTGGTTTGCATGCCCATACAGTTTCTAGCGTAACAGTTTAAAAATTTGACTAGTTTTCTATATGATGTGCATACAAGGTTGAACTCTATGACCAGATACATATGTATAAAGTGTTACAAAGAATTTGATGAATCAGAGTTAAAGGTCATGTTGAGTACCAGATGCCCCTACTGCGGATATAGAGTTATAGCAAAAAGTAGAAGTAGTGAGATAAAGATACTGAAAGCAATTTGAATCCAACATTTATGTCTCTTCCTCACTATTTATCTTGAGGACGTTTAATACCTTTGTAAGCTCTTTATACCTATTTCTAACTGTTACCTCAGTCACACCTGCAGCTGCTGCAACTTCTTTCTGTGTTCTTCTCTCATCATTTATAAGAGCCGCTATATATACTGAAGCAGCTGCAATTCCTGCAGGATCTCTGCCTGCTGTTATACCTAGTTCTCTAGCCTTCTGGATAATATCTACTGCAAGTTTTGCTGTAGCTCCGCTAAGACCCAGCATTGATGCTATTCTTTGAGCATATTCTGTAGCATCCACAATAGGTATCTTGAGGCTTAATTCTCTCACAAGAAGTCTGTAACATCTAGCAATATCTTTCCTACTACTCTTTGTATACTTCGAAATCTCATCAAGAGTTCTAGGCACACCATGTATTCTGCAAGCAGCATAAAGTGCTGCAGCAACCATACTCTCTATCGCTCTTCCACGTACAAGTTCTCTCTCTATAGCTCTTCTATATATTATTGCCGCCTCCTCTTTCACAAACCTAGGTAAATTGAGTTGTTCTGCCACTCTCTCAAGCTCATTTAGAGCCTGCAAGATATTTCTACTTACAGCACTCTGAATCCTTGTCCTACTATGCCATCTCCTTATCCTAATGAGCTCGAGTCTTCTCTTGAGATCCAGCTTCCTACTCGATGCATCTCTATCATACCAGTCTATAATAGTTGATAGCCCGCTATCTTGTAGAGCTATATTTATAGGGCTTCCAGCACGACTTCTCCTCTCCTTCTCTTCTGCAGTAAAAGCACGCCATTCTGGTCCTCTATCAATAACATGTTCGGAAATAACTTCACCACTATCAGCACAAATCCATTCACCACTAATTTCATCATACACAATATTACCGCTAGGACATCTCGAAACAATATCTTCTGGAGAAGGTTCTGAAGGTCTTATCACCATAAGAGCTTACCTCTTAACTCTTTGAGCGAAAAGCTTATAAATTTTTCTGTAATCTCCTCTAGGATCTCACTAACTACAAAATTTTTAACCTTAGCTAACGATAAGTTATTCTGAAGTAGCCGGGTCGTCTAGCGGCCAAGGATGCGGGGCTTTGGATCTAACCGCCGCTACCCACACAACATATCATATTATGTCCCTATTCGGTGCAGAATATTTCTAAAAAATTTTTAGAGGATCTATTAAAACTTAAATACCTTCAATCTATACTGGTATTGTCTAGCTCTCTGGGTAGCGGCGGTTAAGAAAAGAGCCCCCGTGACCGGGGTTCGAATCCCCGCCCGGCTACCATATCTCTACATCCTACACATGTGCTTTTCTGCTCTATCTCGATAAATGTTTCTATAGATTGTTGCTGTTAATTCTATGATTATTTTTGCTGCAAGAAATGATGTTATATCTGATTGATCATATATAGGCGATATCTCTACTAGATCGATTACATGTATCCTATTGTTAGCAACCAGTGACAGTATTTTGAGTAGTGTAGTTGGATCAAGTCCCAGAGGTTCTGGTGTTTGTACACCAGGTGCATATGTTGGATCAAGTATATCCATATCTATTGATACATATAGCCCACTACAACTCTCTAACTCATGCATTAGTTCTCTTTCTATATTTGGGGGGGCATTTCCTTGCCATACACTAATTATATCTATATAGTCTTTTAGCTGACGGTATGCTTCTACCTCTTCTCTGCTTAAGGCTCTAGCGCCTAACAGTATTATCCTGCTCTTGGTCTCTTCAATAATTCTCTTAATTACTGTAGCATGATTGTATCTGGATCCCAGATATTCATCTCTTAGATCTGCATGTGCATCTAGTACAACCAGGCATGGTGATCTCTCTGAAGCCAGACTCTTGAAGATAGGTAGAGTTATTGTGTGTTCACCGCCAATGGCGATTAGTATCCTATCTCTATCTTTGAGGATTTCGCTTACCACACACTCTATTCTCTTCAGCGAACCCTGCATATCACCTGGGGATAACACTACATCACCTACGTCCTCAAATCCTATAGACTCTATATCTATTCCCGTCATGATCGAACACAACTCTAGTGATCTAGATACAAATCTAATCCTTCTTGGCGCTATACCACATCCGCTCCTGAACGATGAAGACATATCTAAAGGAACGCCCAAGATCGTAAACGGTGTTTCATTCTTGTTCTTGTTAAAACCTAGAAATGCTTCTCCAGATCCCGTGCCTGTTAAGTACATCTTGGAGCACATGATCGATACCTCGTACTACAGTGCCTCTCTCGACATTGTTACCTATAATAGCCTTAATACTCTGTTCAGTATAATTTTAGCTTTACAGAAACGGTATATACTGGTGTAAATGCGTGAGTACATCAAAGTACGACAAAATCATGAACCTAGCCTTCAGAAGAGGCTTTATATGGCCTTCATTCGAGATATATGGAGGTCAAGCTGGGTTCTACGATTTAGGACCCCTCGGTGTCTTGCTTAAGAACAATATAGTGAGCCTATGGCGTGAAGTGTTTGTTAAACAACACCAAGATATTGTTGTAGAGGTGGAGACCCCTATAATAAATCCCGCTATAGTTTTTAGAGCAAGTGGACATGAGGAAAGTTTTACGGACTATGCTGTAGAATGCCTCTCTTGCCACCGTGTCTATAGAGCCGATCACCTTATTGAAGAAAGACTCGGTATATCAGCTGAAGGATTAAACGAGATAATGTTAGGAAAACTTATAGAAGAACATGGTATTGTTTGTCCTGCTTGTGGAGGAAAATTCTCAGAAGTTAGACGTTTCCTGCTACTCTTTCAAACATTTGTAGGACCCTACTCTCCAGAAAACTTAGCCTATCTAAGACCTGAAGCAGCTCAAGGAATGTTCATAAACTTCAAACGCGTCTATGAGTTAATGAAGAAGCGTCTTCCATTCGGTATTGTACAGATAGGTAAAGTTGCACGAAATGAGATTTCCCCTAGACAAGGACCTATAAGGTTAAGAGAGTTTACGATAATGGAGATAGAATTCTTCTATGATGCACAAAATCCGGACTGCTCTATTCTTGAGGAGAAATGCAATAATGAGAAGATAAGGATTTTGACGGCTGAAGAGAGAACTCGCGGAGAATCCAAACCCATAACCATTTCTCCTACCGAAGCCTTTAGAGAGAACATAATTATAAGTCCGTGGCTTGCCTACTGGATGTGTGTGTCGAAGAGATTTATATCAATGATGGGTGTACCTGATGAAAATAGCTATTTTGAGGAGAAACTGCCTTCAGAAAGAGCACACTATTCTAAGCAAACATTCGATCAGATAGTTATTGTAGATAAATGGGGTAAACTAGAGATTTCAGGACATGCTTATAGACATAGCTATGATCTTGAGAGACATGCTAAGTATAGTGGAGCTGATCTCTACGCTCTTCGGCAACTTAAAGAGCCCCTAGTAATCAAAAAACGTACAGCTAGATACGATAAGAAGCTTATTCTGAATATCTATGGTCAGCAAGCAGGAGAGGTATTCAGGGTCCTCTCTAATTATTCTCCAGAAGAACTTCTTAAAGTACTGGAATCGACTGTAGGCGATAACGTAGTTATTGATGGTGTTACTATACCAAAGTCGGTATTTGTTGTTGAGGATAGTGTGGAAAAAGTGTGGGTAGAGAAATTTGTGCCACATGTATCTGAGCCCTCATTTGGAGCTGAAAGACTTATGTATATAGTTCTCGAGTATGCATACAAAGAGCTAGAGAACGGAAGAATTGTTCTATCTCTACCAAAAAAATTAGCACCTATAAAGGTGGGTATAGCTACACTTGTTGATAAACAGCCCTTTAAATCTATGGCAAGCGAGATCTACGAGACAATAAAATCTAAGCACCATGCACTCATATTAGAGGGAGAATCGATAGGTAAGAAATATGCTATAGCTGATGAAATAGGTATACCTTTTGTTGTTACAATAGATTATGAGAGTATAAGCACAGGATCGACGGTAACTATCAGGGATAGGGACAGTAGAAAACAGATAAGAATTCCATTACAGGATCTTGTAAAGGTTTTAGATATAGGTCTAGAAGAGTGCGATATATTTGGCTTGGGTTACCAAGTTATTGAACCAAAAGATTAAAATCTCTATAGTGTGTATCCATTACTAGGTATATGTATCGGGATGTATATGGATACAGTTAAAGAAGATTTCGAGAATGTTGAAGCAAAGAGCTATGAATATGAGGAAAAACAGGAAAAAACAGATATCAAGAAGCTATTAGCTGTAGTGCCTCCACCTAGCGCTATTCTCTCAAAGAATAGGAAAGTTGTTAAGGAGAAAAGAATCAGACTCGTCTACGATTCTTCTATAGGTAAAGATGAGGCTAAAATACCTAGTGGTTTGGCCAAGGAGCTTGGAGTAAAAGACTTTATCGAAATATCTATTGCAGGACGTAAAAGATTTAGATTCAGGGCTCTAATAGCTGATGATGTATCTGGTGATGTTGTTCACGTTAATCCAGAACTCATGAAAATACACGGCGTAGCTGATAAGAGTATTTGTACAATAAGAAGCACATAGAAGTTGATCCAAATGAATCAAACGAATATTGTCCAGATGCTTGAAAATGCTGTCTACAGACATAGTAGGTATATAGAAAGATGTAAAATCGTATTAAAAAGGATATCTAAAGAAAAGAAGCTAGATAAACTAAACGAAGGTCTTTCAAACCTAGTGAAATTGTCTAAGAGACTAGAAGAAATACTTAGACTCATAAATAATTCACTTTCTTTGGAAAATCTAACGATTGAAGAAATTGAATCTATAGCTATAATGACCTTCTACATATATGAGGTATCTATAGAAGAAGAACGTATACTTTGGCTTAGGTACAGTAGAGAACTTTCTGATGAGCATCATCTCGAAGACGTGAATATGCACCTTATGCGTCTAGATCGACTAAAGAACGTGGCCAAAGAAGTGTTAGAGAATGTTGAAAAATGTAGTGCTTTTCTATCTAGATGAGTATTATATTGTAGATCTAGGTTGTTCTAATCCAAAAATTTATATACTATGTTCACACTATTTTGCTTAGATGGCTTGTTCCATAGAATGGTGCTTCAATAATGACTAGCGAAATAGTTGAACCTGAAATCGAGAGAATAAAGATTTCTCTAGCTGAAGAAAATCTGATCGAGCAGATACGTAACTATATAGTTAAGCTTCTATGGATTGTTCAAGAATCACAACACATTGCGAACCATTTATTCAACCAGAAATTTGAAGCTACTAGAACTAGAGCGAGTAAAGTAGTTGAAGAGTTTAAAACAGTTCGCGATATACGTTATAATCTAGCTCGTTATGTAGCCAAGGTAGCGGTTTCGATGATAGGTACCAACTACTATGTAAGTCTACTGGATTCTATAACAGTTCTTTCAAATTCTTTATACAAATTCATCCTAGAGTTGGAGTTACTTGGCTTGAGACAGATAGCAATAGATGAATCAACAATACTTTCTATCCAAAATATTATCAAAAGCATTGTAGATTACCTAACATGTTTAAGTGATATACTTAGATACTTCATAGAGAGCCCTGTTAAAGGTGTACAACAGATATCGAAGATCTTTAGAGATGGAGATACCATAATTGAAATGTATAGAGGTATCTATTTAAGCCAGCCATATGATCTTAAGCACAGCTCTATCCAAATAACCACCTTCATCCTATCACTTGGCAACATTATACAAGACCTTGTTAATCTAGGTGAAAAAATTGTATGGCTGTATACGATAAGAACTACATAGCCAAGATAGATGTTGTTGGTAGAAAGTCCCTAGTATTAGATAAAATCCAGAGCGATGTCCTCTTCAAACGATTCTACGGTAAACCACTATCTATCTCAAAACCTAAGATTGATCAGAGCTATCAAGAACCTTTAGTTTTATCCATGTACGAAACTCTCTACATGTGTAGGAAAGGTTTAGCTGAGGTAAGTATCAATGGCGAATCTATCGACTGTGATAAACTATGGAGTTTTTGTAGAGATGTTTCACATGATTTTGATATTAAGTATCATGTTTATGAATATCTAAGGGATCGTAACTATATCATAAGGGGTGGAACTAAATATGGAGCAGATTTTACTGTATATACTGTGGGACCAGGATACGAACATGCACCCTATGTTGTTACTGTTGTATCTAAAGAACACAAAATTAAGCCTACAGATATAGTAGCTCTTGGTAGAGTTAGCCACAGTGTAAGGAAGCACTCTGTACTAGCTATCGTGGATAGAGATGACAACAATATACGTTATATAGTTTTTAAGTGGATTAAGTTGTAGAAGTAGACCTTAGGTGAAAACCCGAAAGTCTAGGTATTTAAAGTCATGGTGAATCCTTTTGAAAGACGATGAATCAGCTATAAAGCATTCTAAAGACAGTAGATACAGCCAACAAAAGCCTCAACACTTTAAAGATTATAGAGAAAGAAAACGTGTAGAGGAACATCGATATAGAGATAATCATTTCACTAGATTGCCTAGGCAGCAACAATATGAAGAACGTAAAGACGTTCAACCAAAACCTGTAAACGGTATGTGTAACCCTATGTGCTCCTTCTTTAGGTGTACTAAAAAAGCGCTTGAGGTTAAACTTATTAATGGAAGATCTACGGCTTTCTGTAAATGGGTTAAAGATTCTTGTATCTCGTATAAGTGTCAGTATTCATCATGTTTACAAAGATACTTGTTGCCCGATGGTAAATGTCTTGCTGTTGCAAAAAGTGATACCCAGAAGGAGGATATGTTTCTGAAGGAGTTGGAGAGAAGCGAGGACAACAGGAATCTCAAGAATCTTTTAAGCCGTAAAGGATTTGGCAAGGATCTTGTATTTTAGGTTCCTTAGCACTTTTCCACCTCCTATAGAGATTGCTGTGTAGTTCAAGAACATCAAATACTTTACCGATGATAAAGTCTACCACATCTCTTATATTTTGTGGATATGCATAGAAACCTATCACAGCTGGTATAATGGCTACTCCAGCTCTAGCTGCTCTATACAATATCTTGAGCTCTATTTCGCCAAGAGGAGATTCTCTAACAATGGCTATTACTTTTCTCTTCATTCTAAGCCCATTAAGTATGGCTCTGGTAATAAGGTTTGATCCAATTCCGTTTACAATCAGTGCTAGAGTTTTTATAGATGCAGGAATAAGTATATATGCATCAAGAGTGTTGCTACTACTGGCTACAGATGCATCGATTCTATTTTCATCATACAACTCATCCACATATTCACCTAGTTTAGATATGAACCATTCTCTAGATACACACTCGCTATCTGCTACAAGAAGAGCATTAGAAGTGTACGATGCCACTATATATGAATTCAGTTTCTTCAGTAGTTCTGCAAACCTTATAGCAAGCACACATCCACTAGCACCAGTCACCCCAAGAAAAACCTTCAATACTTCAGACCTGCGCGAGTCTATCACATTTCAACCCTTTCGAGCTTCATCATCAGACACATGTAAGCGAATTTTATGGAAAAAGATCATCAAGACACAGACACTATGGATGCGGGTTTAAGGCGCCGGGGGGAGGATTCGAACCTCCGACCACGGGGTTAACAGCCCCGCGCTCTACCAGCTGAGCTACCCCGGCACCGATGTTGTCACATTCATATTAGATCCGTACTCTGAGGCTTTAAGTTTATCGTTGACCTTATCCTCACTAGACATTATGTAGCACATGATTATAATGCTGTATATGGGTGCAGTAAATGGGTCTACGTTTATTCTTAAATGCATAATGTTACTCCGTTCTACACCGTTTCTCACTAGGTTTAAAACAAATTCGTTTACTATGTGTTCTTCAACTGATGTATATATTAGAAAAAGGGGTGCCTCAATTTTTTGAATACCAAAGCTTTCATTTATGATAAATGCTTGTACACCTCTATCAACAAGTTCTTCTCCTACAATAGTAAGAGCTTTAGATACTGCTATATGCTTCACATCTCTATACATAGATAGTTCATGAGCATATTTCTCTACGAGTTCATTAACGATACTTTTTAGCTCTAGCTCTTTTTCTATCCTGCGTATTCTTGCTACACTTTTTCCACCAATATATAGAGCTATACGCAAGAAAGTCTGCAGAACTGTTACCCTATAAATAGTGCTCTCTATTTCTATAATCTCTAACTTTTCTGAACTGACGTCTACCCTTCCTCTTATTAACGATGCTACAGTTGTTGGTAAAAACATTAAGGTATCTAATCCCATAGTTGATACCGTTTGTGCCACTCTATACACACAATTGACGCTTGCTGGACTTGACACCAGAACAACTTTATCTATGTCTTCAGCTATGTATGGCACCACAATATTGTGACAGTATTCAGCATCTAGCGTAAGTATGTTGAGACTAGGTTTAGAGATCTTGAGAAGAATACCTATATAGGTCGCTAATCCTCTTGTTGTACCACAATACATTATAACTATTTTCTCATATCTGGAAAAATGGTCCTTGATGTTTTGCGCTATGTTGCTTGATATTCTTTCTGATTTATCAACAAGATCTATTACATGCTTTAACGTTATGTTTCTTCACCACCGTACTCCTCCTCGCGGAGGAGCTCCATGAAGAGCTCTTTATAGTATTCTTCCCTCTCTTGCTCTAGTTCCTCCTTCTTTCTTCCTCCCTTTTTCTCTTCACTTACAACAGATGTTGTTAAAACTTTTGGTGGCGGTTGTTGTGTAGCTAATCTGTATCCTGTTCCCTGTTGCTGTATTTCGTACCCACATTTAGAGCATCTAAGAACCGCTTCCTCACCCTTCTTTTGAGGTACTAATAGACCTCCACATTTAGGGCAGAATCGCATTGATAGACACCTCGAATCTGGACTGGGCTTTATCCTTTCTACTTACTAGGTTTAAAAACATATCTAAATCATGGTACACTGCTTCAGCTTCTGGTATCTTCTTCATCGCGCATATTACGCTACGAGGTAATACCAATCATCACCTATCTCTATATCTATCACCGTTATACAAGCTTTATAATTTTTGAATAAAGCTCTAGAACCTTCATACTTTGCTTAGCTACAGCTTCTGGAATACATGGACTGCATATGTTCTGCTTATTTGTAAGTTCTACTATAAGTCTAATTCTATTCTTACCACATTTATCCATCTTTATACCAACTACCATACCAACTTGACTATAACCCTCTATATCGAGTATAGACTTTGTCTCAGAACATGAATCTCTATTAACCATATTTAAACATCTCATGCTATATCTTCTCAAGAGGTTCTATACCTAAGATTCTAAGCGAATTCTTAAGGACTATATTCACGCCATATGTAAGCAATAACTTTGATGCTCTTATGTTTTCATTTTCTTCAAGCAGTATGGGTTCATCGTTATACCACGAATTGAATTCATCTGCTAGCTTTAAGGTATAGACGACTAGAATTGATGGGTCTAGGCTCATGTAAGTATTGTATACTGTATCATGGAACTGTGCCACAAGCTTAACTAACCTCCACCTCCTCTGATCTGTAGACGCAAAACCTTCGTCAGCTCTGTCTAGAAGTTTTACAGGATCTATATCTATACCGTATTCTGAAGCTTTTCTAAATATTCCTTCAGTTCTGGCATATGTGTATAGCAGATATGGAGCTGAATTCTTTTCGAAGTCTAGAGCTAATTTCCATGAGAACTTAAGCGGTTTTGATGGCGATGATGATAACAGATAGAACTTTACAGCTGCTACACCTATTTTTTCGGCTTTCTCTTCAGATTTGCTTCCTCTTGCCTCTAGTTCTGCTAGTGCTCTATCTTTAGCTATATCTAGTATCTCGTCCAACGAAATTAGTCTTCCTCTTCTCGAACTCATCTTCGTGCCCTCAATAGTAACTATCTCGTAGCTATAGTGGATGAGGTTTTCTGCTTCTCTCTTGTACCCTAGGACGTATAGAGCTAATTTTAGTTGTGCTTGTGGTAGCTTTTGTTCTGATGCAATAACGTTTATGACTTTATCTGCCTGAAATTCACGGAACTTTCTTAATGTATACGCTATATCTCTTACGGTATAGAGTGTCGTTCCATCACTTCTCTTGAATATTAGTGGCGGTATCTCTAGGTCTCTACCTATCGACAAAGCCTTCCTTAGAGCAGGATCTTCAGCTATTTTCCCTATGTCTAGAGCTGAGACACCTTTATGTACAACTATTAGAGGGCTTTTCTCTAGAGAGTCTATTATATTATCTACTTCACCACTCCAGACTAGATCGCTTTCCCAATCCCAAACATCTATCTCTACACCAAATCTACTCAAAGTCTGTTTAAAGCCATCTATACACGTAGATACGAGTTCTCTTATGAACCTGCTTATCTCAGGATCTCTAGATTCGTAGCTCTTCATTATCTTGGATACTTCGGCATCTACATCAATATCCTTCAGTTTTTCAGCTATGGTGTCGAATATCTCTGGTGCTTGTTTCCTCAATTTTGATGCATCAACTAGAAGCTCATCTAGCTCTTTCTGTAGTTCTTCTCTTTCTCTAACACTAGCATGCTCTAGCTTCTTCTTTATGTTCTTAATCTCTGCTACAGTATTTGTTATAGCATAAACAAGACCTATCCAGTGGTCAGGCTTCATTTTGTTTGGTAGAGCATTACGAAGCTGTAGAGCTCCTAGAGCTAGTAACGCTACTTGTCTACCAACATCATTGATATAGAATCTCGCTTGAACTCTATTTCCACACAACCTAAGTATGTTGGTTAGAAAACAGCCTAGAGCAGCATTTCTTGCAGCACCTATGTGTAGAGGATGTAGAGGATTTGCTGAAACAAATTCTACTACAATTCTCTTTGGCTCAGGATCTACATAGATTCCGAACCGCTCTTTATTACTGACTAGCGAGTTGAATAGCGCTTTGGTGAAGAGCCTTCTCTCGAAATGTATGTTCACGTATATACCGACTGTATGAACATTAGAGACAACATTACATTTTCTAGTAGCTTCAGCAACTCTTTCAGCTAGACTTGGATCGATTCCTGCTTTAGGTAGCACTATGGAAAGATCTCCATACTCTTCTCTAGGAATTTCAAATCCTTGAAGTATATTGTTTATGGATATCCCTAGAGCTCTCGATACTTCTTGAGCTATACATAGTCTAACATATTCAAAAGAATTGTCAATATCTATACCCATCTCTTTATCTACCTATGTAACACCAAATTGAACCAAGGGATCCTCAAAATCTATCGGTAAAGGTTTACCCGATTCAACAATCTCGTCATACCTTTTCTCCAAAAACTCAACAAATACTGAACAGTTGTCGAACTTACCATCATAAGGACATCTTTCGCCAAGTTTAATAAAGCAGAACTTCTTCTTCCTATCGTAGAAGGGACATACTTTGTGATGAAGTTTCGCACTTCTGATCATCTTCTGAACCCACTGTTTTTTAGCCTCTTTATGTTTTTCATCTACTGTCTTCTTCGATGTACTCATCGACATCTCTTCACCACCTATCACATGTAGGGCTGACCCAACTTAAAAATATACAGAGACACATAACAATCAATATTAACTAGGTATGTAATAAGTTCATAGCAAGCGATTCGAAACCAAAAGCAGACAGAAGCCAACAGAAATGAGATTATGGAGTTAGATCCCATTACATTACTCACGCTATGCAGACCCAAATATGCCCAGCCCCACCTCATAACGGCCTCGGGCGATTGGGAGTGGTGGGCTCATCCCTCGGGTCAAAAGACCCTCGGGACTTACACCCCCACCCCATCAACCCCGTCTTCTACGGGAGCCCTCGTTCCAAGCGGAAACCCGCCTGGAAACGGCCGCCTCTTTTCGGGGAGGAGTTCCCACTTAGATGCTTTCAGTGGTTACCCCCTACGGCGTGGCTACGCGGCCTACGCCCTACCGGACGGCCGCTACACTAGTGGCCGTGGCGACCCGTTCCTCTCGTACTGAGGTCACCTTCCCCTCAGGCGGCCCGCACCCCCCGTGGGTAGAGTCCGACCTGTCTCACGACGGTCTAAACCCAGCTCACGCTCCCCTTTAATGGGCGGGCAGCCCCACCCTTGGGAGCTGCTGCACCCCCAGGATGGGAAGAGCCGACGTCGATGTAGCAAACCGCGGGGTCGATGTGGGCTCTCGCCCGCGACGACCCTGTTATCCTCGGGGTAACTTTTCTGTCATGCCCGACCCCCACCAAGGAGGGCACGAGCGTTCGCTAGGCCACGGTTTCCCGCCCAGACCCCTTACTGTCAAGGGTCCGGTCAGGCCGGCTTTTGCCCTTGCACTCTACGGCGGAGTTCTGACCCGCCTGAGCCGACCTTTGGGCGCCCGTGTTACCTTTTCGCGGGCGTGCCGCCCCAGCCGAACCGCCCACCCGACGTTGTCCCCCGGGTATCCCCGGGGTAATGCTCCCAGGCCTTAGTGGGCGGTGTTTCATTGGCCCCTCAGGTAGACCCGGAGGCCTACCTACATTGGGTCCCGCCTACACTATGCACCAAAGCCCGGGAGCAAACGCCGGGCTGCGGTAAAGCTCCACGAGGTCTTCTCTCCCTACGGGGGGATGCCGGCCTGTGCACCGGCTCCGTGGGCTTCACGGGGACCCGGGCTGGGACAGTGGGGCCCTCGTTGATCCCTTCATGCGCGCCGGAACTTACCCGGCAAGGCATTTGGCTACCTTAAGAGGGTCAGAGTTACCCCCGGCCTTCAGCGGCGCTTCGCCGGGTTGAACCCCGGTTTCACGGACCGCCAGTGGCCAGGATTCGGCCCCCGTACACACCCTTTCGGGCTAGCGGGGACCTATGTTTTTATTAAACAGTCAGGACCCCCTAGTCACTGCGACCTGCGGATCCAGGGTAAATCCCCAAATCCGCAGGTACCCCTTCTCCCGAAGTTATAGGGCCAATTTGCCAAGTTCCCTAGCCCGGGTTAGCCCCCGCACGCCTTGGGCTCCTCACCCAGGGGCACCTGTGTCGGTTCTCGGTACGGACGCAGGGGATCGTTCCCCATCCCCTTTTCATGGACCCCATGGCTCGACCGAACCGTCCTAACGGACGGCTATTCCCCCCTTAGACCGGTTCTCGCCTTTACGGCACTCCCCGGTCCTCGGGTAGTTAACCAGGGTATGATAACCCTGGTCGGTCTACCACGAGGTTTCGGGGATGGGGCTTGCGTTACCGCACCTACCCCTGCGGCAGGGGAATATTAACCCCTTTCCCTTTCGCGGGGTCCGTGTTACGGCCCCGCTTAGGACCGGCTAACCCTCGGCCGACAAACGTGGCCGAGGAACCCTGGCCCTTCCGGCGGAGGGGGTTTTCACCCCTCTTTGCTGTTACTACCGCCGGGATCCGCACTCGAGGCGGGTCCACCGGACCTCACGGCCCGGCTTCTGCCCCACCCCGACGCCCCCCTACCAGATCAGAACCGCATAGCGGTTCTGCTCCAGGGTCTCGGCGGCCGGCTTAAGCCCCGACCAATTTTTGGGGCCCCGGGCCTCGGCGGGTGAGCTGTTACGCACTCCTTAGAGGATGGCTGCTGTTAGGCCCACCTCCCCGCTGTCTAAGGCCCGGGACGCCCTTTGGGATTGGCACTTAGCCGGCACTTAGGGGCCTTAACCCTGGTCTGGGTTGTTCCCCTCTCGGCGCCCAGGCTTACCCCGGGCACCCCACTCCCACCATCTACAGGGCCCACGGGTTCGGAGTTGGACCAGAGGCACTGGCGGTCTTCCCACCAGCCACCCCCGATCCGTAGCTCTACCCCGTAGGCTCCCTTAAGTGGGGCTGCGCTGAGACGCACTTCGGGGGGAACCAGCTATCACCGGGCTAGATTGGTCTTTCGCCCCTAGGCGGAGGTCATGGGAGCGAATTGCACGTCAGCACCCCTTCGGGCCTCCACCGGGGTTAACCCCCGGCTTCACCCTGCCCCCGCCTAGATCGCCCGGTTTCTGGTCTCACAACCGTGACTTCAGGCCCTGATCGGACCCCGCCCCTTGTCGGCTTAAAGCCGACTGCGGGCCTGTCGGTTTCCCTACGGCTTCGGGGGTAAACCCCTTAGCCTCGCCACGGCTGTGAACTCCCCGGCCCGTGTTTCAAGACGGACGATGCGACCTTGGTCTGTTCTCCTCGTACTCCCCGGTCACCCAGGTTTCCTTCGGAGAACATCACTCCTTGCAGGCCGCATCGTGCTTAGCCGCCCGGTTTCAGGCTCTTTTCACCCCCCTTCCGGGGTACTTTTCAGCTTTCCCTCACGGTACTTAGTTCGCTATCGGTCTCAGGACGTATTTAGCCTTAGAGGTTGGTGCCCCCTAGATTCCCACGGCAAAACCAAGCCGTGGTACTCCGGCTATCCACCTTGTCCCTCCACGGTTTAGCCTACGGGGCTGTCACCCTCTACGGCGGGGCGTTCCAGCCCACTTCGGCTACCGTGGGTAGGGCTCGGCATCAATGGATAGCCTCAACATCACATCTCCTGATGGTTATCCCATCAGGATTTAATTTGGGCTTCCCCCCTTTCGGTCGCCCCTACTCAGGGGATCCTTAGTAGTTTCTCTTCCTCCCCCTACTAAGATGTTTCCGTTCGGGGGGTTCCCTCCCAGTACTCCCCAGTTGCCTGGGTTTCCCGGGTGCTACAGGGCATATACCTGTAGCGGGAATTCCCATTCGGAAATCCCGGGTTCAACGGTCGCTTGCACCTTCCCCGGGCATATCGCCGCTTGCCGCGTCCTTCCTCGGCGCCTGAGCCGAGCCATCCACCGGACGGCTTCAAGCCGACATGAGGCGGAGCTGGTTTACACTGGATCTGCATAGCGCTCATCGCATAATACTCGCATATCAGTCTAAACCCCCCATAAAATTGGGGTTCTAGACCTCACTAGGATGTTCGCAATCCAGAACTTCACGCAGTACGCTACCACATACCCTAATAGGAGGTGATCCAGCCGCACCTTCCGGTACGGCTACCTTGTTACAACTTCTCCCCCCTTGCGGAGGAGGGGTTCGATCTACCCCCTTCGGAAACCCGAAGGAAATAGACCTCACCCCTCCCCCACTCGGGTGGAGCGATGGGCGGTGTGTGCAAGGAGCAGGGACGTATTCACCGCGCGATGTTGACGCGCGGTTACTAGGGATTCCATGTTCACGAGGGCGAGTTTCAGCCCTCGATCCCAACCACGGCGGGGTTTCAGGGATTACCTCCCCCTTTCGGGGTCGGGCACCCGCTGTCCCCGCCATTGTAGCCCGCGTGCAGCCCGGGGGATTCGGGGCATGCTGACCTGCCGTGGCCCCCTCCTTCCTCCGCCTTATCGGCGGCAGTCCCCCCAGTGTGCCCTCGGTCCGGAGACCAAGGTAGCAACTGGGGGCGGGGATCTCGCTCGTTACCGGACTTAACCGGACGCCTCACGGCACGAGCTGGCGACGGCCATGCACCTCCTCTCAGCGTGTCAGGCAAGGTCTTTAACCTGGCCATCATCCTGCTGTCGCCCCCGGTAAGATTCCCGGCGTTGACTCCAATTAAGCCGCAGGCTCCACCCCTTGTGGTGCTCCCCCGCCAATTCCTTTAAGTTTCAGCCTTGCGGCCGTACTCCCCAGGCGGCGGGCTTAACGGCTTCCCTGCGGCACTGGGTGGGCTCAAAGCCCACCCAACACCTAGCCCGCATCGTTTACAGCCGGGACTACCCGGGTATCTAATCCGGTTCGCTCCCCCGGCTTTCGCCCCTCACCGTCGGGCGCGTTCCAGCCGAGCGCCTTCGCCACTGGTGGTCCTCCCGGGATTATAGGATTTCGCCCCTACCCCGGGAGTACCCTCGGCCTCTCCCGCCCCCTAGCCTGGTAGTCCCCCTGCCCGCCCCTGGGTTGAGCCCAGGAATTTCAGCAGGGGTTTGCCAGGCCGGCTACGGGCGCTTTAGGCCCAATAAGCGTCCCGACCACTCGCGGGGCTGGTATTACCGCGGCGGCTGACACCAGACTTGCCCCCCGCTTATTCCCCCGCCTTTCTACAGCGGGGAAAAGCCCCTCTTCGGGGCACTCGGGGTGACCCCGTCACGGTTTCCCGCATTGCGGAGGTTTCGCGCCTGGTGCACCCCGTAGGGCCTGGGCCCTTGTCTCAGTGCCCATCTGGGGGCTCCCGCTCTCACGGCCCCTACCCGTTATCGGCTTGGCGGGCCATTACCCCGCCAACTACCATGATAGGCCGTGGCCCCATCCTCAGGCGGTCAGATCTTCACAGCAATCTGACCCTTTCGGTAAGAAGGCCTTCCAGCCCTTCTTACCTATCGGGGATTAGTCCCAGTTTCCCGGGACTATCCCCGTCCTGAGGGTAGGTTAGCCACGTGTTACTCAGCCGTCCGCCACTCCCCACGCTTGTGGGGCGTTCGACTCCCATGGCTTAGCCTCACCCCGATAGCAGTCGGGTCCGGCAGGATCAACCGGTATCGCGGCCGCAAGGCCGCGGGGCTGCGGTAGCGTACTGCTATATGATCTGGATTGCGAACATCCTGTGAGATCCGATCTCCCCGGGTTAGTTTCCCGGGTTGAATCGGATCCCCATGATTATATCTTCTTTTTATGCTTTGATGAGTAACTATACCCGCGGCTGGAGTTCAAGCCCTTCATTCACGGAGCATGGCTCCGCGTCCAGCTTTGCCGCCGGACCGCGGGATTATATGTCGCGATTATATGTCGCGATACCTAACTTTGTGTGTACAACCTTATAAGCTTTATTATACAAAAACAATTAAACTGTATATGATGATATCCATATCTGGATAAAGTTTAGCTAGGTTAAAACTTGTTTACATGAACATAGCAATACTACAGAATGCTGTGAGGTATACTTCCATAATGTTGTATTATAGAGCGATATTTGGTGGACCGGCCGGGATTTGAACCCGGGACCTCTCGGGTGCAAACCGAGTGCTCTTCCAGCTGAGCTACCGGCCCACCACAAGTGTATTGTTAGTGATATAAACAGGGTTAAAAGCATTATTTGGTTTCAGATTTTGATCTCTTTTCCTTTCTCTCTAGAACTTCGTGAAATGTATTGGATCTACATTTTCTACAAAAATGATAAAGTCTTTTGGTATCCCTTATATCAAAACTAACCTCTAGAATCCAGGTTGTTCCACATATAGTGCATCTCATTATCCATCCACAAGTTTCTTCACTTTCCTGACTATAGTTCATATCTACACCAACTCGATCTAAAGTTAGTCTGCTGAGAGATACAGAAATATTAATATCAATGCCGCATCACTTCATCAGATCCACAATAATCATAAGTATCAACTCATCTATAAAGATAGCATAAAATCACCTGAAATTCAGTGACAACAGCATTGCAGATATCTGGAACCTCTTACTAAAACGATTATGTTGATAATATAATTCTTGTATCACTATACGCTAGGCATGTGACATGAAATTAATAAAATGTATAATGAGTTTGCAATGATTTCAGAAATTGTGGTGCGGGGGGTGGGATTTGAACCCACGCAGGCCTACGCCAGCGGGTCTCTCCCACATTAGGTAATAAAGCCTTGAGCCCGCCCCCTTTGGCCGAGCTCGGGCACCCCCGCATAATCTTCTGGTACCTCTTTAGACAACCATATATGTGTTGCTGGTGAGTGGCTTATAAATGCTACTTAAGTATCTTGATATATTTATTGAAAGTAATGGGCCCGGGGGGATTCGAACCCCCGACCTCCCGGTTATCAGCCGGGCGCTCCACCAGGCTGAGCTACGGGCCCTAACATCTGTTCTTGGACTCAAATTAAAAATCTTTATATTAGGTTTTCTCTATTTCCGCGGCTTTAGTTCTACAGTAATTCATCATCTCTCAGTTCGCCCATCGAACCTCATTAGCCATTGCGGTTCTATCATGTTGAAGTGACGCTGTGTATCATTCGTTCTAGATACACAATATATGTTTAGTGTGTTATATGTTTAATGGTTTGATCTGTTTCTAAGAATCCGGGATGGCTTAAGTCTAGGTATTTTAGTTAACCCTTCTAGGTTTCTCTACATATGCACACAAAATACATTACCTACGCCTTCTATTTTCACTAAACATGGGATGGATATCCATGGAAAAATCTCTAGCACCTTTAATAGATATCATTACCCAGAGATAATTCAGTCTTGTTGAAGGTATTGAGACATTTGGGTGGTATCCATATCTAACTAGAAATACATCAAAATCTCTTACTATGTATGCTTCTTGGAGATCTTCATCAATAAGTAGCTGGATTCCGAAACCAGGTTCAGAACCATAGTAAACAAATACCTCATACTTATCATCATGTCTATGCGGTGGATATGACCCCCAACAACCTGAGCAACATTCTGTAAATCCCGCTAAAAACTTTTCTGATCTGTCATTTACATCGATTAGTATGTACCTTCTCCTACGCGATAAACCGTCACCTACATCTATGTACCGAGCTTCGCTAAACCTCTTGACATAAGGCTCGAAATCGCTATTTGATATTACTTCAATTAAATATATTACTGAACCTCTTTCATATGATAACTCTACATCGCTATATCTTCTTGGAACATAGATTATATCTTTCTCGTTAGCGTATATATCCGTAAACTCTACAGACCCTTTCAATGGTATCAAAAGTTTTTCTGCACCATATGTCGCTTTAAAAATGGTATGAGTGGAATCTCTTGACTGAACAATATGTACAGTGATCCCATCTATGGTAAACAATGTGATAGGTTTATCCCATATGTTTGGTCTTCTAAACAGCATCTTGTTCATCCTTACTGCTCCATACATTACACCTAGATAGCATGATACAGAGACTTAAAACTTACCTCATGTACTTCTTAGGGTAGCTGGATAGTGTTACACTATATGTTGGGCAGGTTTTTTCTAGCGTAGAAGTACATCGACAATCTACCTATGGTTGACATTATGAATACCATCTGCATTGTTAGAAGATTTATAGAAGCTATAGCTGATCCTAATCTTGAGGCTATAGAAGCTGCTAGATTGTTTAGAACACCTAGAAGAGCTATCATGTACACTCTTTTCTCTCCGGCGAGATAAAGGTTGTATATATTCACAATCAGATTAAATCCAGTCCAACTCAAACCTGAGTAAAGGTTCATCACAGCTTGTGCAGATAATGTAGACGAGAACAGAAAGATTGTGGGTACAAAAGATATAGGTATGATTGAATATACTATTGTCTTCTTCGGATTGAGTCTATGTGAAATCTTACTCAAAAGATAATTACCTAACGTACCTGCAACTAAGTTCATTATATTATTCACCGAGATCCATAGTTCTGTTCCATTGAATATCTTTATTATGTAGTAGTTCCATAGAGCTGCCGGCATATTAGCGAAGAATGTAAATAAAGAAATGAATACTATATAGCCTCTAGCAACATCTTTGCGAACAATATCTCTGTATACCTTAATCACATATTTTACAGATGTCATTTCATTCTTCTTTTGGACTAGATCCTTCATTTTCCATAGAAATGCTGCAGAGATTATTGCAGATACTATAGTTATAGAATAGCATATTCTGTATGACACAATAGAGCTTCCAAGAACAACAAATATAGATACTGATATAGATAGAGATACTAATGAAGATAACGTTGTATATGTGTTCACTTTGCTGAAGATCTTTATAGATTTCTCCTTTGGTATTATATCTGCTATTAGATCCGAATAAGCCATTCCACCTATAGCACCAGTAAATTGTGCTAAAGCTATGTAAAAGAATAACATATAGCGTGATACAATATCTGAGAATCCAGATAACGACCACGAAATTATGTTTAACGATGTGAAAACCTTCCATAAAACAACTCTTCTATGCCTATACCTATTTACAAGAATAGGTGATACAAAGCTACCCAAAGATATTGCTGCAAGATTCAGGAATGTTATATTGCCTAACTCATCTACACTATAGCCTAAAACCCTTATAGCATATGCTTGATAGAATGCTGTAGAAAATGTGAATGCAAAGCTGTAGAAAATTGAGTGTATAACCCATATCCAGTAGTACTTAATCCATATCAATTCTCTATGATCAGAGCTCGGTAACTTTATTCACCCATGTTCAATAATAACAGTAGTGTTATATCGTAGCTATATCCGTATAACTGCTTCAGGTATTCTGTTCTTAATCTCTTTCTCGATTACCGAAAGTATTTTTGTTAATTTTCTATAGTTTATTATATGGAATTCTGCAACAAAATTCAGTATACCTCCCTTACTTCCTATATAGGTTACATCAGGTTCTGTAGCTAGATCCTCTTCAACTATTTTCAATGCCTCAATCATGCTGTTTCTTGCACTATCTATACCATAGGTTTGAGGAATATCTACAAAAATTCTGACAAGTAAACCAAATGGTGTAACCCTATTTATTGTGATACTGTTCAAAAGTTTTGTATAGGGTATGAAGACTTTCTCAAGCTTTTGAGTTTCGCCTAGAATACCTACAGCATCAAAATCTATCACCCTTATACTTACACCATCTACCTCTATCCATTCACCTCTTCTAACAATACCTTTGGACCTTATATAGAATTCGCTTCCGAGATTCCTTAAAACATCGATGAACATAAACATTAATGCCAATCCTATCAAAAAGAGAAGACCAACAAACACTTGGGTTTCAGGTGCTAGAATAGCTGCAACCATTATCGCAGCCATTACATATAGACCTATCTTAATCGACTCTACAACTCTTACAGTATAGCTAGGCTCAACACCCTTCAAGATGAGGTTCACCAGCTTCGTTAACACCTTGACTAGAATGTACACCACAATAACTACTACAGCAATTGCTATAATTTTACTGATATAAGGTGAAAACATGTGCCACAGCTCGTTCATTAGGATTCACCCATAACCAATCCTCTGAATATCTGAATACCTAATGCTGTAGATCTGTTCATATCTTCTGAAAATTTTCTCGATATCAGTAACAGTCTTCAGAACCTTATCTTTAGTACCAATAACAATTATTATATCGCCGCTTTCTAGAACCCTATCCTCACCTATAAATCTACCCGCGCTATCTATAGCAAACACACTTACATCTCGAATATCTATAGCTTCCTTCAGCACCTTTAAATCTAGCCCAAGTACACTTCTTTTAACTAATTTATGTAATGCTGCAACTATTCTGTACATAGGTACTATCTCTATCGTTATCCATACATCAGACATTAGGACAAACTTTATGTTCTCTGCTATGAAATTGTTCAAGTTTAGAATGCTTTGTACTCCCTCTCTAATAAGAGAATCTTTATTCATCTCGTTATGTATAAGAGACATAGCTATAGGTATACCCATAGATTTGGCAATCCTTATGCACGCTACATTCATTACATCATCATCTAAAGCAGCTATAGCTACATCAAACTCCTCTAGCTTCTCATATGTATAGATTTTCTCTATATCTTTTATCTTCATAAACTCAAAACCCATAGATCTAGCTAGAATCTCGACATCATCATCATAACTCATTACTACTACATAAGGCTTGGGTTTGAGTGAAGATATTGCTTCAATTAACGATCTAGCATATCTTCTACTGACAGCGATAAATATCTTCATTTTATGTTTTCACCAACATGTTCAAGTAACTTTTCTTCTGCTCTAAATCGATAACTTTTCTGGCTTCAAGCATATCCAGTACATCTTTAGCAAGTTTTTCAATATATATTTTCTCAAAACCCTTAATCT
Source organism: Ignisphaera sp. (assembly GCA_038831005.1). NCBI lineage: Archaea > Thermoproteati > Thermoproteota > Thermoprotei > Desulfurococcales > Desulfurococcaceae > Ignisphaera > Ignisphaera sp. The sequence continues at coordinate 208,682 of JAWBKZ010000004.1, read as the reverse complement.
TTCTAGATACTTGATCTATACATTCATTATTTTCAATCATAATACTATCTCTACCTACTACTACTTCTGTCATTAAGGCTACTAAGATTTCTGAACCTAATAGACTATTTAATGAATCTCTAAACAGTCTATTATTTCCTACCACAAGTGAATAAGAAGGATGTATCAATTCTCTCCCTACACCGAGATCCTTCAGCATACCATGTATCCTCTCCCTATATAATGATGTTAACTCATTACTTGTAAATGGTGTAGAGATATATAGAGAATAACGACCAGAATTAATTAGCTCAATAGCTCTTTCAGCATCACTTCTATTAATACATCTAGACTCAAGATTTACGAAAAGTGTTATAGGTGTTTGAGCTATTGTAGAACCATATAGGAATACTGCTCCCCGATCATATGGAGTATTCGTATAGAATGTCTTCAATTTCGTATAGATCTTCTGTCTAGCAAAACCATACAAAATTATGAATGATTCATAGAATAGATATTCATCAGCTAGCACATCGAGAATTCTTTTATCGTACTTACCTTCCAAAGTGTAACCAACACCTGTAACTCTGCCTAGATGTTTTCTAGAAAACCGTTCCAACAAGTATCTACACCTAACCGATTCCACACAAAACTACGCTATAAACATTATGAACCTCAGACATTAGACACAAATATCTATACCAATAAGCCATCGATATTACTATCGTGTTGATATTGATTGATCTCTATACTATTTATATTCTTTTAATTTGTATTCTTTTAATTATGAGCACCACAAGCCATAGAGAAACTGCCACCAACACAAGTAGCCCACTTAATGTTAGTGCTTCAGTTGAGAATTCTATAAAGATACCTTCCTCTAGGTATCTATAGAGAGAATCAACTAAGAACATTACTGTAGCTCCACCAGATATTAAGGATAATATATCTAGTCTATACCTATTGCTCTCCCTATTCCTGTACCATAGAAATCCTGAAATAATTGCAAGTAATGAAAGTGCTATAAAATACATAGACACACCGTTCACTAGGCTCTTGAGGTTGCACCAATCTTCGCTATAGATGAGGTTTTAACTACAGTAGTTCTTGAGATGTATAAAGTTCCGAGCCACAACATAGCTACAGCAAAAGTCATTGTACTCCCTACAGTACTAATTTCATGTAACGCTATAGAGATCTCTTCTGCACTCTTCATAGCTGTTAAAAATGGTGGATATGGAACTATCTCGCCATGCCAAGCATGTTCAGCAGCAAGAACTAGAGCTCCACCAATTAAGAGATAAACCAGTATATTGAGTCTCAACCTATTGTATATCCTTAATCTCTTTCCTAGAATATACACACTAATACCAACTAGTAGTGGTGTAATGAAGCATGCCACATTATTCACCAGTGCACACTAATACAGAAATAAGTGCACAAATTTAAACTTTTGGTTATTCAAGTTGTCTTCCTCAATCTTGCAAGAATGACGTTTTTCTTATCGTGATATTATTCCTCATATCAATATTCACTAATTTAATAACACCTATGATAATATTATACAGATTCGAAAAGAATTGTTATTTCTTTCCACTTTTTTCTTCTCAATTAACACCATTAACTCATTTAGCTTATATTGAAGTAGGGTAACAGCAAGTGTTTAGATTCGCTATATGACTAGAATGTCTAAGTTATTCGAAACCCTATGGCTATAGTCAATTTGAATAATTTGGAACATCTGAGTTTATTGATTTAATTAAATGTGATATATGTACTAATTCTGAAAAATGTTATGAAAATGAGCTATAGGATCTAGTATTGATGTCGAGATCTGCGTGGGATGGTAGGGATTTTGTGTTTAGGTTAAGTGTTTTTTCTTAACAATAATCCTGATAGCGTATGGGCATATCTTGATTTCATCTACTGGTAGCCTTATTTTTAAGCCTTCTGTATCTATATTCCACTCTACTTTCTTCTCAACACCCACTACATCTATACCTACTATCTCGTCTTCTACTAGTTTGATGTATTTTGTGAAAATCTTTAGCATTATCTCTTCTTTTGGTTTTCCAAGTATTATTGCATATATGTGGCTGTAACCAAGATAGTGTTCTCTAACTGTGTATCTAACATCTTCATCAGTAAATACAAGTTTTTTCTCTATGAAGAATCCTTCCTCACCTATTTCTGTAGGTCCTTCGCCATAGGCTTTCCATGGTTTTACACCATAGATGCTCTCTCCATATGTTTTGAACCATTTTCCGATATCCAAAAGTATTCTTTTAGTTTCTTCAGCTATTTCGCCATCTGGTTTAGGCCCTATATTAAGAAGAAATACTCCATTTTTGCTAACAACATCAGCCATATGTGTTATCAGTATTTCGGGAGACTTGTATTCTGCATCTTTTATGAATCCCCAAGATCTGTAGTCTACTGATGTATCTGCAAGCCATATAGATGGATATATAGTCTTTATCGTACCTCGTTCTGCAAGATCTGGTATCGCTGTTCCTTCCTCAAATGCCTTCTGTTTATACACTATAACAGGCTCTATACCCCATCTATAACACCTGTTGTAGTAGTATGCTGCAAGAGCTTTTAGATAGGGTTGAAAAGATGGGTTTGCAATCCACCAATCAAAGTATACTAGCCATGGTCGATACTTTTCAACGATTTCTACTAACCTGAAGAGCCAATCCATAAGGAACTCTTTGTTTGGAGGAATGTTATCTTTTGATGGAGGCGCTCTAGGGTCTAGTGATGCAGGTTGTGCAGGACCATAGAGATCGAAGTACTTTGGGTCTTTAACATCAGACTCTATCTTCATGCCTTGGTCAAAGAACCACCAATGTTCAGCTCTATGATATGATATACCAAATACTAATCCCTGTCTTTCAACAGCTTCTCTAAGTTCTCCAACAATATCTCTCTTAGGCCCTATTCTAGCTGAACACCATCTAGTGTAGCTAGAGTCCCATAGAGCAAACCCATCATGATGTTCAGCAACAAGTACAACAAATCTAGCTCCACTCTTCTTAAATAGTTTCGCCCATTTATCTGGATCCCAGTTTTCTGCTGTAAACATCGGTATAAAGTCTTTGTATCCAAATGTGGTTAGAGAACCAAAATTCTCTACATGGTATCTATGCTCAGGTCTATCAGGTATATACATGTTTCTAGGATACCATTCACTACCAAAAGCAGGAACAGAATACACACCCCAATGAATAAATATACCAAATCTAGAGTCCATAAACCATTTAGGGACTCTATAGTTCTTCAAGGAACTCCAGGAAGGTTTAAAAGGACCTTTGCATGGAGCTGGAATAGACTTCAAAATATCGTAGGGATTTGTAGCAATATTCTCAAGCATTATGGTTAAAGGATCTATATCTAGAGACACTCTCTTTACACCTATAGATACCATTGACGTTCTGTTTATAAAATGTGTATATTGTGCAATGATTAAAATCTTTTCCTGTATCTACATAATAACTCATCTTGAGAGCTTCTAAGAATACAAAATAATCAGAATTAGTGCATACAGCTCTTCTAGCGCTATATCGCGATTTTGAAGTTCTCAAGTTACTCTAAGCTTTGTGAAGGAAAGTTTAAGAAGCGAAACGAACTGAATATTAAATAGACAATGATCTAGAGTCTTGTTAAGATAGAGCAATACCTGTGATAAAGAATCAAAATCATTACACAGACTTTTATTTTAGCAGTAGAATGAGAAACAATATATGATTATGGTATAGCTCATAACAAGTGATAAAAAACAAATTGATGTGGCTATAGAAAATAGTTGTAGCTACACCATTCTTGATTTAAACCAGTCAATAAGTTCTTCAATAACTTTAGTTCTTGCCCTATATGTAACAAATACGTGTTCACCTTCATCAGGTAACACTAACCTCTTATCAGTAGACTTTAGCTTGTTGAAGAAGGCTTCAGACTGTGTATAGGGTACAACGCTATCGTTTTTAGCGTGTATTATAAGCATTGGGGTAGATATTGCTTCTGCTAAATCCATAGCATTTGATTTAGCTATACTCATTAACCCTTCTTCCTTAAGACGGTGAGGGCCAAAGATATAGTACCCGTTAATTTTTGGTATCATGTTTTTCGCTTCAATAAGTTTGGTGAAATCTATAGCTGGTGCAAGAAGAGCTGTTGACGAGATTTTGTTCTGGTATTTTGCCGTGATTTTAATTGCTATATGGCCACCCATGCTGAGCCCAATTAAACCTATCTTCTTAGGTTTATAGAGAGTCTCAATGAATTTCAGAGCATTTTCAGCATCCTCGATAGCGTAATCCAGCTTGAATTCTTCAAAAGGTAATGGGCTTTCGCCATGGCATCTATAATCGAATCTAAGAACAGTTAAACCTATATTGCAGAGAGCTCTTGAAATATCTACGAATAACCTATTTGCTTCTATTTTGTTGCCAGTAAATCCGTGAAGCATTAATACAACTGATGATGGGTTTTGTGTAGATATATGGATGTATGCTGAAAGCTCATAGCCGCTACTTGGGAAAGTTAGAGGTTTCTCAATACATATCAACGGTATCACATTACATGCCACAGAAAACGCGATATAAAAACTTTCTTCATTTGCATCCCATCTCAGTACACTACAACATGAATAGTCAATAAGCACGTTAGAGTATTAAGGTGTTTCAATAATATGGGTTGCTGGGTGCTAGCGTATCGATGTGTAGCTCCTTGGTCTCTAGCTAGATGAAACTACCAATGTTAATCCTTATATATTAAAAGGTATTTTAAGCGAGTTGAGAAGTAGTTACACTAGTGTAACTAGTTACACTGGTGTAGTTAATGCTTTTTGATCCTAAGCCAAAAGAGTCTAGAAAAGATCTATTCGATAGAGAGAACGAGTTAATGGAGCTCAAGAATAGTATTGAACAGGGACCTCTAATAACGCTTTGTATTGGTGTTAGACGTAGTGGTAAAACTTCTCTAATTAGGACCTTTATGAATGAGTATAGATATCCCTCTCTCTATCTAGATGCTAGAAAACTTTCTGATTACGGTTACTCTAGAGCTGGTTTTCTTAGACTTATAGCAGATGGATTTAACGAGTATAGAGGTTTAGTGGATAAGCTTAAGGATCACCTTAAGAAGATTAAAGGTGTTAGAATTTCGCAGATAGGTATAGAGTTTGAATATAGTTCTAGAGATGTATCTTTCTCCTCCATACTAGAGCAACTAGATAGATATGCAGAAAAACATGAAACAATATTTCTAGTTGTTTTTGATGAAGCTCAAGAGCTTAGGTTTCTTTCTGGTTATAGAAGGCTTGATATAAGGAAAATTATTGCATGGAGTTACGATACATTACATAACATAAAGTTTATTCTAACTGGTTCTGAAGTAGGTTTACTACACGAATTTCTAGGTTTCAGCGATCCTGAAAGCCCGCTCTATGGAAGAGTAAAAAACATGGTAACAGTAGATAGGTTCTCAAAAGAAAAATCACTAGAGTTTCTCGAGGTAGGCTTCAATGAGATAGGTTTTTCGCCGCCAAAAGAAGTCCTAGAGACTGTTGTCGAGAAACTTGATGGTATACCAGGCTGGTTAGCACTATATGGTTATACAGTTGCTCAAAAGAAAAGATTTGATGTACTTGAAGAAGTACTTGAGGAAGCTATCACATTAGCGTTATCAGAGATATCGAAACTCAAGAAATACTCAGAACTCTATCTATACGTTCTTAGAGCTATAGCTATAGACTGTAATACCTGGAAATGTATTAAGAACTACATCGAGACAAAAACCGGTAAGATATTAGCAAACGCTAGACTATACTACATACTCAAAAACCTAGAGAATTTCAGCATAATAACTAAGGAAAATGATGAATATGTATTCTTAGACCCAATATATAGGGAAGCTTCAAAGAGACTCTAATGATCGATACCGTTTCTTAATAAACAAAGAGACTGCAACACAAATCACACTCAGTACCACGCAATTTAGACAAACCATAGATCGAACTCCATTGTATTCGTTCACGTTCTTAAATCTAGACACTATCTGTATCCCGAACCTTCTACCTCGTGATCAAACCAGTTTTACTGGTACCATCTTGTGGCTAGTCCCATGAAGCTCAGTTCATCTGAATTGATCAACTACATGTCTACACATTATCGATACCGCTGAAGAAAAATAAAACTTCCTATTTTCGTAATAACTTTCTCTAGATATTCTTAATATTCTTAAGATTTCCATGACACGATTTCCGAGGGTTCTAGAATCATAGCTCCAGTTAAATTTGTATGAATCTCGTAATGATTTTATACGAGGTACATCTATAGAGTGCCTTTTTACTAATTTACCCATCTACTTGAATCTAATGTTAGTAGTATAATGATTTTAAACGTTTAAGCTTATTGAGAGATAGAATCTAGTTCTTCAGGATATGGAAAGAGAAATCTTTGTTCTGCTAGATAACTATCCTCAAATCTGTGTATAAAGCCCCGAAAGTATATCATAATGGTTTTCAGATTTTCTTTACAGTTTCCGTATCTCTCGATCAAATCTATGATGTATCTCCTCTCATTTGTATTCAAATCTTTCTTTAAATGACTGTATATGTGCATGAACACATTTACGTAAGATCTTCGTGATGGATTTCTACACAATGCCTTCGTAAACTCCTTTCTGTACCTATTAGCTAGCTCCTCAGATACGTATTCTTTTCTTTTTGCAATTAATCTTCCTAAGTTTTTTAAACTCTCTTGACTGTGTAGCATAATTAGGTATTTGTATTTTCTATGGAAGTCTACAAGTTCCTCAATAGATTTTAAGTTAGATAGTGTTGATCTAAGTTCAGCAAACGAAAAAATCTTCGTCAGAAATCTGACCCTAATTTCGTAAGCATAGAGCCTCTTTTCACTTTCTATCGGAATACATGGTATAAGCTTCTTTATTGTAGCTGTAAATATCCCATCTCCTTTTCCTACAACCCTTCTATCTGGTCCATATATTTTAGCATCACCTACACCACAAGAAGGACTAGCAGACTTTAGTACAACTCCATCGACATCTGTCTTGTCTAAAACATCTATAGCGAATTTCTCTAAAAGCTTAGTGTATATAGATCCTGTTCCTGTATCAATTAGCTCAATATTGTTGTTTTCTTTACTCAGAACTAAGGGGTTTCTAGGAATCCCAAGCCCAATGCCTACCTCGGGACAAATAGGTACAACATCTACGTACTTCTTAAGTATTTCTATAAATGAATCAAACACTATGTTTCCATCATATCTCACAGACTTTACTCCTAAGCACTCACTAAGCATTATCCTTGGTCTAGCCATATGCAACACTATCCTAGACACTTAGATAACTTAATCTATAGCCTTATTGTTTCGATGAAATCAAGTACCATGTCTTTCCTTGTCTAGCGTATCTTTTTCTTACATCTCTATATATTTTCATTACCTTATCTAGGAATTCGTTATCTATGTATAGTATCTTTCCATCCTCTATTACCTCAATAACAAATACACTACCATCCTTAAGTTTTTTAAGAAAGCTTTCCGTATTGAAGCCAATTGGATTAACATTTACGAAACTAGTATCGCGAAGTAGTGCAAATGATTCTCTAGGATCTTTAGGTAGATCATCTGCAACCACTAGTATATCTATATCGCTTCTATCTGTATAGTCTCCTCTTGCTCTAGAGCCAAAGAGTATCACAAGTCTTAATGCTAGTTTCTTCCTATATTTCTCTAATAATGTATTTAAATCATTTAACAATAGATTTCACCCACTCAATTACCTTATTTGCACAAGAAAGACATTTCTCGGCATCTTCTTTAGTATAGTAGTCTAGTGGAGCTCCTTCATCAAATATATCTGGATACCTCGATGGAATATAGTGTTTATCTAGATCTAAAATACATCGTCTAACTTCTTCTGGAACTTCAATTGATGCTTCTGATACAAGGAATAGCAAAGAATGGCCTCTTCTTTCCTTATTGAGATAATTCAAAAGCGCTTTTATAGCTTTTTCAGCAGCTTGATGTGATTCAAAACATGCTTCCTCATATATTCCTTCACGATAGTTAGCTACAGCAGATGCCATATTTCTCTCTGACTGTCTTAACCAATCCCTAAAGCGAGATACCATATATATCACGATACTGGTTATCCACATAATGTATAACAGATTGAAGTAGTATTAAACTGTTTATCTATCTCTAAAATCTCAAACCAAACTAGAAGTCCTATTACATAAATTCTTATCAAAGCATTTATAAATTATCTACATTGAGATGCAGAGGCTATTCAATGAAAAGAGCAAGACCTAGCAAAAGCATATTCTCTCCAAAGATAAATCATATAGAATTACGGCAATGAAACCCATCATCATAAGTTATACACGTAATTCAGTAACTAGAGTAAAGCTTCTTAACACATTAGCCTCAAGCATAAGAGAATCAACCAACAAAACTATCTAAATAAACCTTAAACCATTAACATACTACCTCAAATAAATATCTCTAAAATAAGATAAAGAACAACAAAAGTAGATAAACTAACAAAAACAATAACAAAATATAACCCAGAAATCAACAAAATTTAAAACAACTCACAGTAACCGATATATTAAGAGACGTGTAAGTGTCTTTAACCAGAATCTACTGCTATATTGTTAAACATCATTTCACGTGGCTTCAGTATCTATAGATCTTAAGCATTGATATTCTCTATTCTTGTTACTCCTGCTGCACCCCAAAACTTCTTGATTATTGAATCAAGTCCTTGGATTTTTCTCTCGTTAAGCCATAGTCTTGTATAGATATTAGAGAGCTCTATGTAATCTTGAACAGATATATTGTTCTTGATAGCTTTTAGTGTAGCTATATAGAACCGTTTCATGAAATCTAGATCGGGTGGTAGTTCCACATCTTTCGACGTATTTATAGCTTCCTCGAGCTGAGGCACTAGTTTTTCTATATCTTCTCTACTGTAGTACTTTACAAGCTTAAGTATATCGGTTTTGAGTAGTATATGTTTTGGAAGCCATATGCCCCAATACTCTCTCCATCTATGGACTACTGTAGAAACTTTACCGAATATCTTTCTAACATTGAGTACCTTGGGATCTTCACCTATTAGTGATACCCACTTATCTTCCCATTCACCAGTACCTTCTGCTATCTCGATTGATGCTAGTAGTAGAGGTTCTAGAAAAGAGAAGAGACATTCTGCTCCATCGTCTCCCCATGCAGTAATTAGAAAACCTTCTACACCTTCTTCTCTAGCTGCTGATAAGAAACTCTCTATGTTGCTTAATGCTGTTATAAAGTCTGGATAGAATCTATTCCAGTTCCAGAGACCTGGAGCCACTACTTGTTTTAATCCTCTTGTGCTGAGGATTCTTATCTTCTCCACAAAATAATTCTTGGGATTAACACCATAGTCCCAGTTAACGATTATTGTGTCTCTCCAAATGCTACTCTCTATGAGTTTTCTCCAGTATCTAGCTTCATCTTCCCTCATGTAAGCAGACATTATCATGTCTCCCCATATCATGGGAATCTTGCCTTTTGATCTAACTATACTGATTAGTTCTCTATAGTATTCCTCATATAGCTGTGGCCCTCTGAACTCTCTTGGTATATCTAGTGATCTTCCTCTACCTAAAGCCCATACCTCATCACCACCGATATGTATATACTTTCCTGGGAAAAAGTTCAGAACTTCTTCAAGAAGATTATGAACAAACTCTCTAGCTTTACTATCGATAACATTTATCACTCCTTCTCTAGGGTGCCACCACTCACTAAGCATACTGTATGAAGGTAACAATAATATGTTCTCCATATGTCCACAGAGTTCTAGAGACGGGAACACTTCTATACCGAGTTTGAGACCATATTCTACTACTTCTCTAAGTTCATCTTCAGTATACCTCCCCCTCAGAACACCTATATCTGGATACTTGTTCCAAGGAAACAGATCTTCTAGGTATAGTGCAAAATAATTGTACTTCAATAAGAAAAGCAACCTAAGTATTTTCTTCAAAGTCTCTACAGTAGGAACACCTCCTCTAGCAACATCGAGATGAAAACCTCTGAACCTGAAGCTCATCTTCTCCTCAATCTCTACCTCAGGTAACCTATCTCTATACTGTTTAACAAGCTGAAGTATTGTTGCATAAGCTATTCTCTCATCACCATAGAATCTAACCCTATTCTCTTCAACAACTATATAGACTCTATCCACATCAACTCCTTCTCTAACTATCTCCCATCTACCTAAAGAAACACCAAACTCCTTCATCAGGAAACTAGACATATTCGTAAATCCATTGAAATTATACCATCTACCGCTAAATCTAATCTTCTTAGGTTCAGGGACTAGAATTGGTCTACCTCTATTCAATCTCTACACTCACCATATAAAGCTACAATAATTAGGTACCCTATCTTCGATCTAAACTAAAACCGTATCTATAGTGATAAAATAACTATTTTAATTTTGCTGAACATAGTTCTCTAAAGGGTTTCGAGTATATGCGCTACAGGATATCTACGTATCTGGAGCTGAGAGATAAGAATATTTTTCTAGAGATGTGTAGAATTCATAATAAAGCATTCACCTACGATACTGTAGATACATACTCTTTCCTAAATTTTGTGACTAAAGATCCTAATGCTAGAGAAGATCTAATATATATAGCTATAGATGGTAAGGACCATGTTCTAGGGTTTCTGGTAGGGGTAGATGTATCGAAGGAGCCTATAGAAGTTGTAGAGAGTTCTAGAGACACTATATGGATTAAAGATTTTGCTGTAGATCCTGATCTAGATAGAGATCTGTTGAAGAATATACAGCTAGATCTTATGAAGTTCTTCCTGAATTCACTAGATGGCTTAGGTAAGAAGAAGGTGATTCTATATGCTTACGCACCATTCTATTTCATGCCTGGAGTAAACGTGTTATATGAAGACTATATAGAATTCTTCGAAGAACTAGGCTATAATAAGATCTCAGAAAATGTGAATTATGAAGTTGATCTCACGCAATTCTATTACCCACGAAGAATCATGAAGATAGAAGAGGCTATAAGAAGTAAGGGGATAACGATTAGAAGAGGTAGCGAATCTGATGAAGAAGCTATAGTTAAATGGGTTAAGGAGGCTTTTGGTAACCCGTTTTGGGGTGTAGAGACTCTTTATGCATTTAGGAATAATCCTCCATCAATATTGTTGGCTGAAACAAATAACGAGTTCATAGGTTTTGCCGTATATAACAGAATGGGGAGAAACGAGTTTGGGCCTATAGGTGTTGATGGAAAGTTTAGGGGTTTAGGTATCGGTAGTGTCTTGCTGTTTAGAGCGTTAAGCGAGATGAAGCTTGCTGGCCATAGATACTCTGTGGTAACCTGGACTACACACTTGTTCTTCTATACCCAAGTCCCCGGTATTACGCGGATAAAGCATTACTTGATAATGAGTCTAGAAGTATAGATTGGCTGTAAACCGGTTAAAACGATATAGATGTAGTGTTGCGTATATGTATGTGTTGAGGAATACTAAAATAGTTAGAGAATGTGGAGTTATTGATAATGGATATGTAGTGATAGATAGAGGTAGAATCATAGATATAGGTAGAGGATCTCCACCATACCTAAACATCGAGAGTGAAGATTTAGATGGTTATACTGTTTTACCAGGATTTATTGATACACATATACATGGAGTTGAAGGAATTGATGTAACATGGAATTCAGAACCTGAAGCTCTTCTAGAGATTGGGCATAGACTTGTCAAATACGGTGTAACCTCTTTTACTCCAACAACTATTTCTGCACCTCACGATACTCTTCTAGCTGTATGTAAAGCTATACATAACGCTAAAGCTATGTGGAGACCAGTACATGGTGCTAGAATCCTTGGTCTCCATCTAGAAGGTCCCTACATCAATAAGGAAATGGCTGGAGCACATAACCCTAGATACATCAGGAGGCCAAGTATTCAAGAACTTAGAGAACTTGTTGAAGCTTCTAACAATAGTGTGATCCAAGTCACAGTAGCTCCAGAGATCGAGAACTCTCTCGACTTTATCCGTTATGTAAAACAGATCGGTATAGTTGTTAGTGCTGGTCATACAAATGCTTCTTATGAAGAAGGGGTCAAGGCTATAGAGAGTGGTGTAACCAAGGCTACACATCTATTCAATGGTATGAAGAAGTTTCATCACAGAGACCCAGGTATAGCTTTAGCTCTAATCGAGAATCCTTCAGTATATCTAGAAATTATAGCTGATTATGTACACCTCCATCCAGCTATAATTAGACATGTAGTAAAGTATGCAGGTACAGATAGAATAGTATTGATAACAGATGCTATAGCAGCTACAGGATTAAGCGATGGTGAGTATAGTCTTGGAGATCTAAAGATACGTGTTGAACAAGGAGTAGCTAAGTTAATTGACAGAGATGTGTTAGCTGGAAGCGTACTGACCATGGATAAAGCTTTTAGAAATCTTCTAGATCTAGGCTTTAACATAGTAGATGTAGCTAAAATGAGTAGCACAATACCAGTTAAAAGCTTAGATCTAGAATCAAAGATTAAGATAGGTAAGATAGAGATAGGGTATCTAGCCGATATAGTGGCTATAGATGAAAACTATAGGATTAGAAAAGTCTATATCGAAGGCGAGAAAGTACTAGATAAATAAACTAAGCATTACATTATCTACTCTACAATACACAAGATCCTTCCACTAATGATACAGTAGATAGAGCTTGTTATAGAGCTTTAACCAGTTATCCTATAGTATATAGCTAAGCATTTAAATTCCTCTTTCTATTGAAACATTATATGTGATTGTCTCTAGATATTGCACCTTCTGAAGAATAGCCCTCGGTAGTAGAACCAGCTATCGATTCTAAGTCTCAGAGTCTTGGTAAAGTTGTGGAATTCCAGAAAATATAGATTTAAAATGGTTTGTATTTCTAGTGAGCTACAGATTTTGATAAATATCTTGGTGTATCTATAGGTCTTTCCAATAATACACCTAATCTATATGCCATGAACTGAAGCGGTAGTGTCATAACTATAGGTGCTAGATGTCTTTCAGAATATGGTACCTGGATCACGATACCTTTCTGAATGTTGTCTAGCTGTTGTTCTATATTGAATCCTATAACAATTGTTTTAGCACCTCTATTGAGAGCAAGCTGGATAAGCTCATAGGTAGAGGGTATAGCTGATTTCTCAATTGGTACAAGAAATATTGTAAATATGTCTCTCTCTATCAGTGACTGAGGACCGTGTCTAAATTCGCCAGTTTCTACACCTTCAGCATGGATATATGCTGTTTCCTTAAACTTTAAGGCTCCTTCTAGAGCTATTGGATAGGTTATGCCTCTTGATGTGATGTACCCACTTCTACAGTCAACTATATATTTAGCTGCATTTGATGATTCTACATCTATTCTATGCATATGATTCATCAGCATTTCGCTAAAAGATCTTAATCCATCTATACGTTCTCTATATTCAGATTCAGTCATCTTCCCTATATAGCTTGAGGCTTTTAGTGATAGCATATAGAGAAGAGCTAGTGTTGATGTGAAGGTTTTTGTAGCAGGAATAGCGATTTCGGGTCCTGCTGCTACAGGTAGATAGAGGTTAGATAGATTGGCTAGTCTAGAGCCTATATGATTCGTTATACCCACAATAGTTGCGCCTCTGATCTTAGCTTCATAAACAGACTGTATAACATCTCTTGTTTCACCCGATTGCGAAATAGCTACAACTACAGTACCTGGAGAAACATTATCTACATAGTATAACGGGAATTCTGCTGCACTTACAACAATTGAGTTTATGTCAGCAAGTTCAGAGAAATAGTAGGATGCAACTAGACCTGCGTGAAGGCTTGTTCCATTACCTATAATGAAGAGGTTTTTAGCATCTGAAATAAGTCTTGCTGCAAGTGTTAGATACTTTTCCTGTACAGATGATACTGTTCTAGATATAGAGTAAGGTATTTCGTATATCTCTCTAAGCATGTGATGTGGATGCCCATCTTTATCGATGTAGTTGGGATCTATATCGAGTTTCCTAAAGTCTTTCTGTATTCTTCTAGCATCTAGAGCACTATAAACCTCGATACGTTCTTCAGTAATTATCGCTACCTCATTTCTCTCTAGAACAGTATACGAATCTACTACACCATATAGAGCGCCTTTGCCAGAGGATACCGCAAACAAATTACCTGATGCTCCTAAAAATATTGGTGCTAATGATGTATATACAGCAATACAGTTGCATTTAGGATATAGAACAGCAAAACTATTGAAGCCTGAGACCTTTTTCACCACATTAATCAATGCATCTAAGAAACTAGAGACTCTCTTAAGCTCATCCTCAATTAGATGAGCAACAATCTCGAAATCACAACGTGAAACAACTCTATGTTCTCTAAATATAGCCTCGTCCCTCAGTTTCTCATAATTTGCAATAGCGCCATCTCCAACAACTGCTATACGGTTATAGCAATCGCTATGAGGCTGAGTATTCTCTCTATGCGGTTTTCCATGAGTAGCATACCTAGTATGCCCTAAAGCAATCCAACTAGAGATTTCGTTGAGCCTGTACCTCTCCTTCAGTATATCGATTTTTACAGCATCTTTAAATATCTTGATATCTCCATCAACTAGTACAGCTAGACCACTACCATCAAAACCTCTATACTCAAGCACCTTGACCCCACGAACAACTATATCAACAATATTACGTTTATCACGAGAAACAATACCAAAAATTCCACCCATATCACCACCCAATACACTCACAATACATTTTCTGCAAAATCTTAACCTTTAATCAACATAATTGATGTAGCAGATATTAATGAATATCTAAGACGGTTAGAAGACTCAGTATATACCGTAACCTACTGCAAAAAACTATATAGACTATACATAGATTGTTCAATTCTTGGTATTCTGGTTATTTCTGTATCAGAAAACCTAAGAAACTAAAACAACCTAGATGATGGACATAGACAACCACTACCGCTATAGATGAACAGCATAGTTATTAACCTTGAATACATTTCTTCAACAACTTCTCCTCTCGAACTCTATTATCGAGATCTGTTCTAGAGATTTCAACTATCTAAACAAATGAATACTATATTAATTTTCAGTCACCCTAGTCTAGGTATTGGGTATATGTTAGTGTATCTGCTCTAGGTGAGATAACAAGATTAAGTATTAATCATAAACTAAAGCTATGTAAATTGAATAGAGGTAGACCTTTAAAGGTTTTGAACAGAATCTAGAGAATCTTATTGAATCACTTGGGTTTTCTTGGAATCATTGGTTTAACGGTATTTAGTCTTAGATCTAATCAAAGTCTAAATACAGAATTATCTATCTGTTTTATATGAGAAGTTTGAGAAAGAAATGTATAAGCTAGATCGCATATAGATTGGAAAAGTCAAAGAACTATATGTAGGAGCTTGTTAAGGATATGGTCGAGATAGCTACATCCTTTGCGACGAGAGTATATGGTAAGAGAAGCCACAAATACGAAAACTAGTGAAGTGTGTTGAGGAGTCAGCAAGGATTCTTGAGAAAACTGTTTCACTGGATACTGAGAGAAACATATGTATTCCAGGAATGTAGCCTTATGGGTGAAAGTAAAGAAAGAGCTATACAAATATTTTAGGAAGAGATATCCAGAGCTACCATTGCACTAAATCCATGAAGCAAAACGCTATGGATCCACTAAGTTGAAGTTGTTTCTCGAGCTGAAGAAGAATTCGTTAGCTATTCTTTTTTCTAGGTACTAGATATATAGCATTACGTCCCCTCTTTCTAAACACGTAATTTTGTAGATTTCTTTAGGATGTTTAGAACTCTTGATACAATTCAACAAAACCTATAAATCAATGAATATATACAAACCTTTCGGTGCCCCCGTGTTCCCGAGATCCATGAAAGACCATGGGGGAGGGGCTTTAGGGAACCATAATGATACGTCTCAGGAAATCTACAAAAACCTATGGCGGGAAACAGTTAAAACTGTGGTATACATGGATACCATTGAAGTGATAGTATGCCAGTAAGAGAGGAGGTTCTCAACTGGTTAGCAGAGGCTAGAGCTGATCTTAGGCACGCTGAGGTAAGCATTAGTATAGGTGGGTACAACTGGGCCTGTTTTGCTGCTCAACAAGCTGCTGAGAAAGCTCTGAAAGCCTTAGTGCTTCATGTTCTAGGTGAGTATCCACGGGGTCACGACCTTGTTAAACTCTATCGTAGAGTCAAGGGCTCTACTACTACTTCACTTAGTGAAGTTGTGCTCGCTAAGCTATCTGCATACTACACTCTAGCTAGATACCCCAACGCTGGGTTAGAGAGACCATCAGAGGAGATCTCGAGGGAGCATGCCGAGGAAGCTGTCTCAATTGCCAGGGGTGTAGTAGATGAGGTCTCAAAAGCTATTCAAGACCCGTAGTAACATTGTAGAGATCCTCAGAAAGTTTGCTAGAGAGATCAATGCCACGATCTACTTATTTGGGAGCTACGCCAGAGGTGATCACACGCTTGAAAGCGATGTTGATATAGTAGTTGTATGCGAGTGCTTCAAGAGTATGAGCTACCCAGATAGAGTTGCATTTGTAAGAACAAAGCTACCACTGGATATTGGATTCGACATAGTAGCCTTAACACCACAAGAATTCAAGAGTAGATTAAGCAAAGCGTTCTTCAGAGACATATCAAAGTACTGGATAGAGATAAAACCATAAACACGACGATCACAAGCTTATAGCAACCTTAAATTTAAGGCTTTCTAAACTAAGAGACAACCTCTGTCATAAGAAGCTACCATAGATTTCAGCAATACGGTAAAACATACAAGAATTTAGTAGAAAGAAAGTAGACGTTCGATCTCTAACGAGGTTGAAAAGCGATAGGAGGATGCTTATCGTGTGTTATTGAGTAGAAGCAGAGATAGTGTACCTAATTACTAAGCTCTGAGCTTTAGATTCTCAGATTTGTGGAAGAATATGGCCAGGAGGTAGAAGAAGATGAACCAGCTGATGAATAGAGTAGCGTTTAGGATCAACTCACTTGTATAGTATGATAGGAACGTAGGCAGATACTATACCCCCATGTAGTTATACCAAAACGTAAATGTCTAATGCCTCCCTTATAGCCCCGACCACACATCCAAAGGCGAAGCACCCGAGGATGTGTATAGGCATCCACTAAATCGGCTCCCATCTCGATGTACTTGGGTTCCAGTAATTAACTATATGTATTAGAGCAAAGATTGTGGAGGCTAAAAGTAGACCTACTCCATAACCAATTCTCCAAGTCTTAAAGACAAGCCTATGCCAGCGCTTCTCAAAAACTTCGTTAAGCCTAGACTACACATAGCCCCTAAAGTAAGCCTCTTCAACAAGCCTCTTGGCCTTTGGCTTAGAACACTCGACTTACTACACTTAGCAACAGGCTTGTAGCTGGATGCAGAAAATTTGTTGCAACAGATATAATCAAGGAATCCAACATCATCTTAAAATACTATGCATAGAGGTACTAACACCAAAGACTTAACTCTATAAACACTAACCATGTTTAAACTACAACAGCAACATCTAGTAATAGGCTTTAAGCATTTGCGTTATTCGTTTATCAAGAATAGATTATTATCAGGCTATAGTTTTTCTTCCTCACTTCTTGAAGGAGACTTGTTAAGTAATGTAGCTAGAGTTTAACCCTTCTTCTAGTGCTACTTGGTGGAGCCTCTTATCTGCGACTAGGAATTCGTCTGCATTTATTGATTTTGCTGAGGCTATCTGTAGAGCATCTGCTTGGTATATGTGGTGTTTCTCGACGATTTTCCAGGCTATTCTAAGCGTAGATAATTTAACTGGTACAGTAACCAGGTACCCAAGCTTAGTAAGCCTTAGAGTTTCACTTAAGAATCGTTTCTTAACCACTTGGTAGTCCTCAGCTGTAATGATCTCTCTTGTCCTCGAGTTATCCAGAACTCCGAGTACTTCACCGATATTCCAGAGACTGAAAGATATCTTGATTAAGCCATTGTAAGCCTGCACGTATAGCTGTCCTACGTATTCGCTACCGGGTTCTTCGATATACCTCTTATCAATGACGCTACTGTCTAAGTAAACAACTTTCTCTCTCATTCCGCATCTCTCTAACAAGTTCACTAACGGAGGCCTTCGCCTTAACAGGTTTGAAATTCAATTCCGTATCTAACTCATTAACGAGCTCTCTAATCACGGCCTCTAGATCCACCATAAGCTCTTCTCTAAGAAGGCCTTCTAGAGCTTCACTAAGCTCTTGATCCCTTGAAGAAGCAATCTTTTTGAACTCCTTCCAGAGATCCTCATCAACATAAATACTAGTCTTAACCTTACCCATTCCAATTCCCATACCTAGATATACTAATATCGGTATATAAGTCTAGATGTTACAACCTCTATACTAACTTACTTTCCTATCCATTAAGCCATTCACACTAAACCTCATATAGATCGACTAACCGACAACATACTTAACTGCCAGAAACCCGCATAATCAGCTCATCAACATAGCACATCTCCCACGGGTACTCTCTTGCCCTCTACAAGAAGAAGTACGCAACACTCGAGTGGAACCTCAAGTACTTTGATAAAGTAGGAGACCTTATCAGCAGCGAAAAAATATGAAGCCTTGAAAAGAAATTGCAAGACCTCAGAAAACAAGAAAAGTTTATTGAGATGCTTAGTCTTGAGTAAAACCTTGGTAGTTTGTGATGAGAAGAAAAGTTCCAGCGGTAAGATAGTCAAAGTATGTGTTAAAATCCTTGAGGACTTGATGAAAGGAGCTGTGATTTCAGAAGATTTCTTCGGGGATCCTGTGGAAAACTTTGAAAGAACTTATTCAAGAACTTACTAAGATTGGAGTGAGAAGAGGTGCCTACCGTAGTTTGTGAGTTACTGAAAAAGACTAAACTTTAGTTACATAACGGTTGAGGACGTAGGCGAAGTCTCGGTACTTTCAAGTACTGAAACTTCCATTTATGAATATTCACAGTTTCTTTATTCCTCTTCTGTTTTCTTGATTATTTCAGATCGTTTTGTCTTATATTACGTAGATGTCTCCCTAGCGCTATATCTTGCTGACCTCAGGTTTAGGGTTCTTTACTAAACCTATCTCTCTAGCAAGTCTTCGTAAGATTAGTTTGCTTTCATGTTATGCGCCGGAAGATTCACCTTAACTTCTATGTATAGTTTCTAGGATTCATGCGACAGCTCTCCATGAAGGTGGCTTAGTAGTGCTTCGATAGTTCTAGGTGTTAGCATTCTCGAGCCTCTTAGAGCTCTTAATCTTCCTTTCCATGCTTAAATGATGACGTATACAGTCAACGACTTGAATACCCTGGATAGATCGTAGATTAGCGATGTGGTAGCTTCTCAAGGCATATATGACCCCATGGAATAGGTCTAACCCAAAGACAACCAATGCCTGTGGACAGAATTCCGTAGAGTATGGAGTAGAGTATGTCAATTAAGGAGTTTATTACATACTCCTTTCCACGGTTCCTGCCTTACTGATGTTTGTTGTCTCGATATAGACGACATTGGATAGAGCTTAGGTACCTAACCCGAAGGCCGTCCTAACGGTCGGTACTCACCCATGCGATAGTTCTAGAGTTGCTATCTGTAGGTGTTGTTGCTCACTGTGTTTATTAGGTAGTGTAGGTTGGAACTTATTGATAGTCTGAAATGGCTGAAAGTCTGATAGTGCGTGTAGGTCGGAAGAGGACTATAGTTATTCTGAAGAAGGTTGCAGATATGTTGGGTATTGATGAGGGGAGTAGAGTTGTGCTTGCCGTAAGTAATAACAAGCTGGAGGTTATACCATTACCGGACGCTATAACTCTCTCGCTTAAGGATAAGAAGGTTGCGAGAATAACTCTGAGAGAACTTGAGGGGGAGAGCATACGTGAGCAGAAGAAGTATATCGCGGAAACCGAGAGTACTAGTTGATACAACATTCCTCTTACCAGCTCTAGGCGTAGAGATTGAGGAAGACGCTTTAAAAGCTATAGCTCTGTTTAGAAAGCTAGAAATCTACTACTTAGAAGTCGGAATCCTAGAGGCGATGTGGAAAGTAATCAAAGCTATACCACTAGAACATCTCGAAGTAGTCAAAGTAGGTCTAGACTCTATAAGAAACAACATACAACATGCTAGACATACCCATAGAAGCATACATAGAGGCCTATAGAATCTACAACGAGGACCATAAAGACTACATAGACGCCCCATACTACTCTACAGCTAAGATAGCCAATACTCCATGGCTAACAATATACAAAGAGTTCATCGAGTTTCTGAAACAACACAACTACAAGATAGAGGGAATTATATACACACCAGAAGACCTTAAGTCAATTATACGATAAGAGGCTTTTCAAGTTAATTAAAAAACACACTCACGTACTCAAATAACATTAAGATCAGGCTCAGCAATACCAGTCAAAAAGCCAACACAGAAACAAAGTCTCAAACATCTAGACATGATAGATACCGCTCTCACAACAACTCTAAAACCTGTCCGCTACTACTAAACTACTAAATTACTGAGTAATTACATAACAGAGGATCACGGCTCAAGCGGTAGTAGAGATAGTGATTCAAGATGAGACAAACACCTGTAAAGTACATACCTAACCCCAAGTCCGCTCTATGCGGGGTAGATAATGCGCCTGAGACCGGCGAAGAGCTGAACCCAGCATGAGCTGAGAATGTAGCTTTAAACCTCCCTCGAACCCAATATTTTAAGGTTGGGAGGAGGTTGGACGTTCTCCACTCCTACTTTGACAAATACACTCTTTGAGGACATATTCTCGCCGATCCTGGAAGACCCTACACTACTGGCGGTACTGTGATTGCCGAGCTGAGGAGAGAAGATAACTAGGTTATTATTTACACTCTTAATTATACTTGCTGAGCATAGCTAGAGCTCCGAATAGTTCCATGGTTTACGGTAAAGCTTATATTCCTTACCCGTAGTTTTAGTATCTTGGTGATTTCTTGATCTACTACGTGCCGCCCACCGCAAGGCTGGCTGAAATGTCTAGTAAGGGTCTCGAAAATCGGCTCGTAGAGCATGTTAAGTCCTTAATGACTAAGGTCATAGCTCTAAGCTTCGATTCGGTGGGTGGCACGGTTAAGACCTACATCCGCAAGGCTGTTCGAACTGGTGCTTGGAGGAGCCTCAAGCCTGAGTCGCGTGCACTCCTACTCGCACTACGTAGCTGGAAGAGGAGCGTGAAGTCACTAGTTCTTCGGTCTATACTCACCAGGATATTCGTTGAGATAGAGCTACACACTACTAGGGGGAAGGCGATATTCTATGGGATACTAGAGGCCATGAGAGGAGCGAGAGAGATACTCTCAGACCTTTCGAGGAACCTATCTAAGATAATCGCTATGGGAATACAGTACATGAACCTACCACTACTCTACAGAATACACGGATAGCTAGCCAGCTACACGTCAGGGACGTGTAAGACCGCAGGACTATGCTTAATGCGCTAGAGGTACTCGGACTCACACTAGCACTAGCACACTCCACAGTCCCACTAGCGTACTATGCATACGCTAAGCTAAAGTGGCTTAAAAGACCGTGGAACCTCAGTATAGACGAGAACTACAAGCCCAAGGTCACCGTCATCATACCTACGTACAACGAATCTAAACTCATAGAGAAGAAGCTAGACAACATCTACGAACAAGACTACCCCAAGGAGCTTATGGAGATAATAGTGGTAGACTCAGCCAGCACGGACGGAACTCCGAGGCTAGTCGAGGAGTGGGCTTCTAGACACAAGGATGTTGAGCTCAAGCTAGTTGTCGAGAGCGAGAGGAGGGGTAAGGCGTTTGCGTTAAACAACGCCCTGAGGTACGCAAGCGGTGAGGTAGTAGTGATAGCCGACGCTGACGCACTGTGGCCTAGGGAAGCTCTAACCAAGGCAGTTAAGTGGCTATCGAACCCTTTAGTTGGAGCTCTCTCATGCCTGAAGAAACCACTGGGTTCAAGCATAACCAGTATCGAGGTAGGCTATAGACAGTACTACAACGTCTTGAGAGTTGCTGAGAGCAAAGCCTACTCTACCCCAATATTCCACGGGGAGCTAGCAGCCTTCAGGAAAGACCTGCTGGAAAAAGTAGGAGGGTTCCCCACAGATATAGGAGCAGACGACAGCCACACGGCCACCAAGATAGCTCTCATGGGCTTTAGAGCGATAATCCCAGATGATTTATGCGTTGAGGAGATAGTTCCAAAGGAAAAGTACTTCTCGTGGAGAATTAGGAGAGCCCAGCACCTGATACAACACTTCATAAAGGCGTTGAGGACTAAGAAGGCGCATAGAAGGCTTAAGCGGGTTCTACTAGTTGAAGACTACTTACATCTAGTGAATCCGTGAATCCTGGTTGCAGCAACCGTGTTGCTCACAGCATCGGCGATTGCTTACCATAGCCTGGTATCTTGGACGATCCTGGCGTTAGGGCTCCAACTTCTAGCTTTAAAGCACTATAGGACGTGGGTAACGATGCAGCTATGCCTAATAGTAGGAGCCTTCAGAAACCTCTACACCAAGGAAATTGTTTGGGCAAACAAGGCAAATGAAGGTTTACCTGCTTAATTGGAATGTCCCTTTATAGGAGGACGGATAAAGGGTTGCTAGGGAGATTCTATTCTAATTTGAGAGAATTATTTTTCCAGACTTTGGGAGTCTATGGGCTGATCCGCCTAGAATGTAATGAAGTTACACACATCATGTTGCCAGACGGCTTCGGCTGCTTTGAGGAAATATTTTCAAGCGGATATATTTTGAGCCTAAAACAATATACCATGCAGACGTAATTATAGACCTAGGGGCTCATCAAGGCACGTTCACGACATACGCTGTTCTTAACATGAAGCCTCATAGCATACCGATTTCAGTTGAGCCAAATCCGAAAGCATACAGCGTTCTGTTAGAAAATATTCGTCTCTTAAAACATGTTATAATGAAGAAAAACTTGAAGTTCGTAGCTATAAATAAGGCAGTCTACATATCCAAAAAATTCGTAAAACTTAAATTAACGAAACATAGCGAAACGTCATACATATCTACTTCTGGAGACTTAGGTGCTCAAACAATAACTTTAAGAGAACTCTTTTCCATCTTTCAACACCTTAAAGACCCGAAAATCCTAATAAAGATGGACATCGAAGGCACGGAACATGACTTATTGAGGGATGAAATATCCTTAAAGTTCCTAGGGATGTGTAAAGCCATAGCTATTGAACCCCACGGAAACCTCAATCAAATAAAGAAAGCGCTTGAGCACTTAGGATTTAAGGTCAGCGTTCAGAATATACTGCTAGATCCTACACTCTGCCTAAGATGGCTGAAGTGTCAACCAAGGCTCTATACGAGCATTATTGCCTCTTACCGGCTTATAGCATCATCCATAGCTAAACCAAGAATAACTATCGTTAGGGCTGATCAGTGGTAAAGCCGCCATTTATATCATTTCGTTACTACCCTAACGTTGGTGGAGTTAAATCCATCACCAAGAGGTTATCCATATTCATATAGCGATCATGAGAGTTCGGCCTATATGAAGCCGAAACACTCGTTACTAATGATGTCTCTGCGGCATCTACTAGGTGTACATAACAATCTCCCAAGACCTCAAGGATGCTGGAGTCCCGATGAACCTGTCATCGCTAGTCGCCTGGAAGAGGTCTAGAAATCTATTCGAGGTACACAACATGGTAAGCGAAGACTGAGTTAAAGTGATTCGTACCGTCCCTAATACTCGCCTTAATCATGAACTTGATGGATGTAAAGTACGGATTGTTGAAATACTTGAACTCTCCAGTACGAACTGGCAATTAATAGTTGTTTAACTTGCTTGAGCTTTTAAAAGATGTTAGCATTGACTTCACACGAAAAGATTTCTCAATAGTTGTGATAGGCTTAGGTAAAATGGGTTTGTTACATTCTACGATACTGAACTTACTTTGTAGAGGATCTGTAAGATACATCATAGATAGGAGCAAACTGATTAGAGTTGGTGGAAGACTTCTCATTAAAAACGTTAGGTTCTTAGATAGTATTGAAAGGCTTATTAACTTAAGAGAAAGGGTTGATGCTGTCTTCGTAACAACCCCTACACAGACACATTTCTACATAGCAAAAAGGCTCTTAGAGGCTGGATTTGAAAACATCTTTATTGAAAAACCTCCCGTGCAAAACCTGGAACAGTTCAACGATCTTCTCGACTTAAGTAAAAGGTCTAATGTCATGATCGGATTCCAAAAAAGATTTGCTTTACCATTAAGACATGCAAAACTACTGCTGAGTGAAGGTGTTTTAGGCGATCTTAGGAGCATATATGCATCTATAAAGTCCGGAGACATAGTTGAGCCTAACAAAACATTTAAACATCTCGGTAGGGGTGCACTGCTCGACTTGGGAGTCCACGTACTCGATCTGCTTTGTTGGCTTTTAGACGAAAAGCCAGAGGTTGAGTGGGCAAGGTATAGGATTATTTACTCAGGAGTAGACGACCACTTTGAAGCGGTGCTGAATACAGGGAATGTAAAGATAATCTTTGAAACGACTTGGAGCGATCCATTGTATAGAATGCCAGAAACGTATATAGAAGTCAAGGGTTCGCGGGGCGAACTAAAAGTTAGCGAAGACTATTTAAAGATCAGGATATACGAACATGGCAAGAGCGTAAACGGTAGTGAGTCATTACTATACGCGCCATACTATTATCAGGGCTTTCCGCCTGTACTGGTTGCTAACCATGAATACACTATTGAGGACATGCATTTTCTGAGTGTTATTGAGCATAAGATAAAGCCTATTACGAGTCTTGAAACGTGTAAATGTGCTATGATTCTATTAGAAGAACTTTACAGGAAGGCCTCCCGTGGTTAAGGAACTGCTATTAGGGGATAACCCGTTTATAGGCGTCTCGCATCTTGCACAGGAGAAAGCACGCGAAATTCAAAGAGAGTTGTTAATTGAGAGAAAAGTAGAAGTATTAAATGCTGCCATAGATGCAGGTGCTGTAGGTTTTACCTTCACGGTTCATCCAGCAAACCTTGAGCTACTTAACTACGTTAAGCGGTATCAATCAAACATTCTTAATAAACTCAGCTTTTACATTCTCGTACCATACGTAGCAGGTTACGTTAGAGAAGCAACAAGAACAGGAATGCCGGGCCTGATAAAGAAACTGATAAAGAGAATGTTAGCGACTAGCTTAAGCAAGGATGGTTTATTGTCTATGATGATGCCAACTCCGGTTAACATAGTAAAACTATTCTTAGATAGTGAGCTGAAAGAGTATATGAAAATACTTCCTAGGAATAATGTAAAGGCAGTACTACTACATGAAACTCTCACAGAGCTTATAGTAGCATTCAACATCCCTGAAATCGTAAGAGCTTTAGTTAAGCACTTTAGAAGAAAAAACATCGGTTTTGGGTTAGAGACAAGGAACGTTCTACGTACGATGGAATTTCTAATGGAAAACGACCTCAAAGTCGACTATGTAATGACCCCGCTAAATCCGTTGGGATATCAGATGACGCCATCTAAAGAGGATGCCGAAAGAGCTATAGTAAAGTTATCTACTTGGGGTATTAAAGTCATAGCGATAAATATCTTAGCCTCTGGAGCTGTTGGTTCCATGGATGAAGTAATATCCTACTTAAAACAATTTAGAGATTACATATACGCTGTTGCCGTAGGTACATCGAAACCGCAAAGAGCAATTGCCGTGTTTGCTTTACTACGTAACTTGATCACTTAATAATATGGATGCCTTTGAGGCATTTATAGCGTTAGTATTTGTAATTGCCCTACAGGTTGGACCTAACATCGCTTACCTGCAGTACATGAAAAGAGCGATGCGTAGACCTTGGAATGTGAAAATAGACCCAAACTATAGACCTAGGATTACAGTTATTGTCCCAACGTATAATGAAGCTAAGGTCATAGAAATGAAATTACAAAACCTTAATTCATTAGCGTATCCAGAAGATAAGCTAGAAGTTATTGTTGTAGATAGTGCATCAACTGATGGTACATTGGATTTGTGCAGGCAATGGTTGACTCGAAATAACTTCAAGTTCAAAATTATTCTTTTATCGGAGCCCATAAGGATATCTAAATCACACGCTTTGAACTATGCGTTAAAGTATGCTAATGGGGAGATTATAGTAGTTACAGATGCTGACGCCATTCTGACCCCCGATATATTGATAAAGGCTATTCCTTATTTAGCTGATCCGGAAGTTGAAGCTATCAGCGGTAGAGAAAGAATCGTAAACGCAAATGCCTGCTTCATAGCTAAAATGGAAAGCGTTTACCGAGATATCTACTACATGCTGAGACTAGGGGAAAGCAAGGTGCACTCAACTCAAATATTTCAAGGCGAGTTCGCCGCCTACAAACGTAACTTACTTGAGTTATTTGTTGAAGACCCTGGAAGGTCTGATGATAATGGTGCTGTAACTGAGATTCTCAGAAAAGGAAAGAGATGCTTATTTATACCAGAAGCCATTTTCTATGATGCTGTACCTTGCAACCTAATAGACTACCTGAGGGTTAAAATCAGAAGGGCCGCACATCTTCAAAGAGAATTCTTTGTTAGACTCAAATTATTGGCTAAGGGAGTATTGAATATTCCCAAATCCATACTTATAGCAAATATTTACCAGCACTTTGTAAATCCATTGATTTTCTTCATGTTATTAGTTCCTTTAGCTCTTTATTTCTTAATCGAGCTTAGTAAAATATCACTGACCCTTTCTACTTTACTTATCCTCGCTATTACGATGGCTTCTATAAGTGCTAGACGCTTCATAGCGCTTTATGTGATTAGCAATATTGTTCTTATTATAGCATTTATAAGAACTCTTGTGCCCTCGAAACGCCAGGGATGGGAAGCCATACGAAGCTCTAGAGAATATCTCAATATCTTAAGGTCTTTAGAAAAAATCAAACACCCAACATCCATGAGAACTACTAACACTCAGAGGAAATCCCTAATCAAACTTGGCGGTAAACCAAAAGTAATCGTCGAAGCTAAACAGCAGTGAGGCTATTGTTTATATCGCCTAGTTACTACCCCCACATTGGTGGCATAGAGTACGTTGTTAAATCCGTAGCTGAGAGGCTCGCTGGGAGAGGACACGAGGTTACGGTGCTCTGCGGTGAAGCAGGCATTGGTGAACCCAGGGAGGAGTGGATTAATGGTGTTCACGTGGTTAGATGGCCTGTATGGGCCCCAGGTGGTGCTTACCACTTTCCGAGAATGAGGAGTGCTCTCGAGCAATGGCTTCTCAATACAGCTAGGGGAAGCGATGTAGTGCACTTCCACAGCGTTCACAGCGTGTTCACGATGTATTCTCTAAGTGTTTTGAGGAAGAGTGGTGTGCATAGGGTTTTAACTCCTCATTACCATGGTACTGGACACACATTCTTCAGGAGAACCCTGTGGGTGATCTGGAGAAGGTACGTTAGGAGAGCATTAGCGAGCGTCGATCTTGTTCACTCGGTCTCGATGTACGAGAAGCAGATACTAGCAAAGGACTTCGGGATTAAACCCGTCGTTGTAGAGCACGGTGTCGAAGAGTGGATTCTGGAGGTACCTTGGAACCCCTCAGGCTACGCTATGTATAGTGGAAGAATCGAGAAGTACAAGAACGTCCATAGGCTAGCGAACATCGTAAAGCACTTAAACGAAATGGGTTTAAGCCTAGAGCTGAAGGTCTTCGGGGAGGGAAGCTTCAAGCAAAAGCTCAAGCGATACCTCGACAAACTTGGAGTCAAGTATGAGCTCAAACCCCCGCAACGCTACGATGAGTACATAAACTACCTCTCAAGAGCCAGCTTCTTCGGACTACTCTCAGAGAGGGAAGCCTTTGGACAAACGGTAAACGAAGCGAACGCTATAGGCGTACCCGTAGTAGTAACTGAACCCTGGGGATTGAACTTCAAGGGAAGAACCAGGACCTTGATAGTAAATCTAAGCATGAGCGATGAGAAGATAGCCAGGGAGGTAGCCACTTTCCTGGATGAAGCCAAGAAGCAACCCAAACCAAAGGTTCCAAGCTGGAACCAAGTATTAGACCTCTACGTTAAAACTCTGTACAGCCAGTAATCACGCTTACCTCAGAGAGCTTGTAAGGTACCCTATCGATTGAAGGCTCGTTCTAAACATTTCTTCCACGTGCGTGAGTGTATTAAGAAGGAGGTTGTAGAACTCCTCAAGAGGTATGGGTTTAGGGTTTTAGAAGCGCGTTACTCAGAGGTGAACGACTTGACGTACGTGGACGCGGAACCTGGAGAGTACGTGAAGCTCAAGTCGTACCTAGACCTACTGAAGCTTGCCGCGAGAAAACCCACGAAGCTAAACATAGTGAGAGCTCTAGCATGCCCCTTGGTCAAAGCCGTTCCCAGCTTGATAATGCTGATAGTAGTTGTTGCTAAGAGTACCGGCTGTATTGAGCCTCGAAAACTTGTGAGATGGTAGAACATTGGTTTTCTAGGACCTTGGATTCTATGAAGGTCTTGATGATAATACTCAGTGGTGACTACAAGCACTTCAAGTAGCACTCTTTTAGCTTGAAGGAGCAAACCAGAAAGATTAGGACCTGTTAGAAGTAAGGAATAATTCTGTAGTAGGAAAGTTTTGAATGCCAATTGATATTCTTTACTTAATAGATGTATTTGAGACAACCTATCCGAGGGACCAGAATTACATAATTAAGTATATGATTGAAAGAAAACATAACGTAACTATTATAACCTCTAAAGACCCGAGATTTGAACGCCATGATCCTTTAGTACTTCCAAAAGCGAGGATATTACGTTTTCCTATTTTAGGTCGTTTTAAAGGAGCCCTTATCTACTTTCACCCAAGTATGTTTAAACCTCTGCTTCAAAACTTTGATGTGATTCATACTTTTACATTCTTCACTTTTTCCTCCATATACGCCCTAGCTTTTCGTGGAATGGTTAAATTAATTAGAAGCGAGATATCATACCCCGGCAGTTCAACTTTCCTTAAAGCACGAAGTAAAGGTACCATTTATTCTCGGTTAATAAACTACTATAAAAAATATTACGATTACTACACAGTATACAATGAATTAGAGAAAAAGAGTTTAGAGCTCTTGGGCTTTCCAAAGGAAAAAATAGTTATAGTAAAGCCAATGATAGATTATGACGTATTTTCGGGATTAAGCAAATCCGAACTTAACGATGAAATAGTTATCGGCGTCATTGCCCGGATCTCACCAGAGAAAGGTTTGCATAGATTAATAGCAATAATGAAAAAAGTTAAAAACTCATCACCAGAGATATTTAAGAAAATTCGAGTATTACTAGCTGGAAGAATTGATCATCAGAGATACGCTTTTCAAGTACTAACTAATCTAAGCAAACTATTAAAAGAGAAATTTTTCTATATAGGTGAAGTAGCTACTCCTCATAAGTTCTACAAAATGATTGATGTTCTAGTCGTGCCATCATTAATCGAAACTGGTGCTATAACTGTTTTAGAAGGTATGGCAGCTGGAAAGATCGTCATTGCTAGCGATATATATCCTATAAACCTCTACATAAAACATGGATACAATGGTTTCCTATTTAAGTCCTCTGAAGATGCAGTTAAAAATCTTCATCAAATTATCTCAATGGGTTCAGAGTTTAAAATTATTGCTAGAAGAGCTCAAGAGTATGCACGAGAGCATGATTACAAAGCTGTGTGTCAAGCGCTTGAAAGAATATACATCAACTTGAGTGGGAGATAGCTGAAGACGCTTTACCTGAGCCGTCAACTTCATATGCGAATTGCTGTGTTTACTCCTTATCTCTATCCATTCCAAATAGATATGCTGGAGATTCTGAGAAGGATAACTTCAACAAAACTCTTTACTCTTGGAATCTATGGCAACTATCCCTTCGAAGAATTTTTGAGATACACTGCACTTTTTAAGCCTGTTATTAGAGTATTAGGTCAACCAATGTTCTCGCCTTTGGATATACTTAGATTCATTCGGTGGAAGCCTAGCGCAGTAATAATTTACGGTGCGGAAAGTATTTCAGGTCTATGCATCTTCTTTATTTCCAAACTTATAGGTGCTAAAACGCTTGTCATAGTGGAGGAGAATAACATAACTTCGCTTAATAGCATCATCTTGAGCTTTATTCAAAAGATTAAAAGAGCGATAGTCAAGTTTGTCTATGAGTTCTCAGATATAATAATCGCAGAATCCTCGGCATCAAAAAGATATGTCGAGGAGATGCTTCATGTAAAAAGGACTAAACATTTCTATATTCATCCTCATGGAGTTAACGTAAAACATTTTTCTTCTAAAAACAATTACTCTAAGAATGGCGTGAAAGCAAAAGAGCTACTGTTGAGAAGTCTTGGTTTATCAAAGGACTTAATTGAAAAGCTATGGATTTGCTTTATAGGAGAGCTATCCTACTGTAAGGGTGCTGATGTACTGATTGATGCAATAGAAATTCTTAAAGAAAGAAATATATTGCGCAAATATAACTGCGTATTCTTCTTGCCTAGAAGATCCAGGTTTTTCCCAGATAGATACGATCTTAAGCACATTTATCTACGAAAGTTATCCAAATTAGTTAGAGAAGGTTATGTTGTTTTATATCCTCCACTAGCATACAGCGAGATGCCTATATTATACTGCTCAGCCGACATAGTAGTTCTTCCATCGAGGTTTCTCAAAAATACGAGTAGTGATAGAAGCCCAAATGTCGCGCTAGAAGCTCTTGCTACAGGTTCACTCTTAATAGCCTCTTATGCGGGAGGGATACCAGATATTGCGGGTGATGCCGGCATCTTGATCAAACCTAACGATTGTTATACATTGGCTGATAAGATAGAGGATGTGGTGAAGTACTATGCAAAATATCAAAACTTGAAGAGAAGAGCGCGTGAAAGAGCAATAACTAAATTTGATATTAGGCTATACACCCTTACCTTATTAAAACATCTGTGTGAAACAATGAAAAGAAAAATGTTATAGGTAATCTATGATGGATTTAAGAATAGCATTTCTAGTAGAAAGTTGGGGTGAACCTTGGAATGAGGGTTATAAAAATTTAGCTAGATATATCTACGAAATTTTAAAGAAGCATACTAGCATCGAAGTACTGGAGAAGGATAGGGCTAGCATAAGCAAGCTAAAGGACTATGATGTGATTTGGATCTTCAATTACCCAGAAACTGTTAAGACGATCCATAATTTGTTAAGCCTTATGAGAATAAATAAGAAAGTGAAAATAATAAAGGAGGTAGCTAAAAGAGAGCTGGACCTAGGGTTCAAATCTAAGGTTAAAACGATAATGTTGAGAAGAAGACTGTGGAATATTATGGTGGTAACTACTGACTTACTCAGGCTAGAGCTGACTAGACTTACCGGTAAGCAACCTTTCTTGTTACCTCCCCCAATACCAATAGACTACTTTAAGCCATTAGACAAAGATGAGGCAAGAGCATTGCTAGGATTCGAAGAGGATAAAATCTATGTAGGGTATTCGGGAACGATTAATAAGCATAGGAAACTTGGTATCATCTTTGAAGCATTAAAAAATGTGAAACACGAAGATATAGTATTAGTGATGGCCTTAACAAATGTTCAGAGAAAAGACCTTGTCTCTATGTTAAAGGAGAGTAGAAAGTTTCAGATCTCATTAAAGTTTGTTAAGACTAATGATGTACGAACTTTGTTTTCAGCCTTAGACTTAGTAGTGTATCCTGTAGAGCGTGAAGGAAGCGTGGAACCCCCTCTAACAGTATTAGAGGCCATGAGCTGTGAAACGCCAGTAGCTGCTCTTAGAACCCCGATCACGGAGAAAATAATACAGAACGGACGAGATGGCTTTCTTTTCAGCACTCCTCAGGAATTAAGAATAATTATAGAAGAGATGTTGCAGGCCATGATAAATAAAGATAAAATCTCTGTAAACGCCAGAAGAAAGATTCTAGAGAAATTCGCTCCCGAAAATATTGAAAAAGCATACTTAGAATTCTTAGAGATTTTACGTAATAAAGAACCATGTTAATAGTATTTATGGGTATTGATGGTTCCGGTAAAACTACTCAAGCCAAGTTACTCTACAAAAACCTCAAAAAAACTGGCTATAGAGTTAAGATCATCTATGCCGGAAACACTGGCATAGCACTTGGTAGAAAGTATTCGTTCTACCTTTCTCTACCTCTTGACATATTTATTCATAGAATAATGAAAATGAAAAAACAAGATTTCTATGAGAGATATCCTAAACTAATGAAGCTTGAAGAGTTCCTGCTATTCTTAAACTACATTCTATTAATATTACCTAAAATATTTATATGTCGGATTCTTTTTGAAGTTACTGTAGCTGATAGATATGTATATGACTATATACTTGACTATATACTCTCACACATAGCGTTCTCAAGAACACATTCATATACTTTATCGAGAATACTTCTTATGATAGCACCTAAGCCAGATGTGTTATTCGTTCTTGACCTGGATGAAGGGATCGCTTACAGTAGAAAAGGAGAGAAATCGTTATCTTATCTAAGGCTCCTGAGAAAAGGTTATCTAAAGCTAGCCAATCTATATGGCGCCATCGTAGTATCGTCTGATGACAACATAACTGCTACCTTTATGAAGTTGTGGTGTGTGGTTTCTAGTAGACTCCGCAGGTTTTGATACACTTTGGTGTTCACATGAATACTAAAGAAGTTGCAGAAAGGGCCTTGTCGCTCATAAGATCGTTGATTTTGCAGGATTTATTTTTGGGGTACAAACAAACGGGAAAAGTACCTCGATATACAGTCGTAAAAATAACTGAAGAACTTTTCGTAATACTCCTGCTTACAATATCATTAGTAATGATTAATAAGCTTGACAGCTTAAGTTCTTTCATACTTTCACTTGGGATAGTACATGTAATGTATGCCTTATTCTCTCCCGCCCTCTATAATTCTTTAGGTGTTAAAAATAAGTTGAAGCCTGTGCTAAGGGAAGAGGCGCTAAAGGTTCTCGCAAAAATGTTACTTAAGGTTAATAGGTATCTCAATAAGGTTTATGTAACTGGTAGTATTTGCTACGCACAACAAGTGCGTGACGTAGATGTAACTATAGTACCTGTATCCTACTTTTCAGCATATGTACTGTTCATACACCTACGTATATGGATTTTCAAATTTATTACACGTCGCATACATTTCTTTCCAGATGTATATATCCTTGAATACAATATCTATTCATATACTTGTGAACCTGAAATTATGAAATAGAGTAAAAGTCATGAGTGCTATCAATATCTACCTTTTTTACCTTTTATTAAGCAGTACTTGTCTGTTAGCTAGCGCATATTATACTTTCAAACCCTTTTCAACAAAGTCCTTGCAACTACTTCGTGTACTTTTATTATCTAGTGCATTACTAGCTAGAGCTATACCTGTGTTGCTCACAATGTCGTTTAACGAAGACTTTGTTTTAACAGGTAGTGATCAAGCTTTTGATCACGCTTTAACTAGATGTATACAAGAGTTGTCTATCCCAGTAAACTACATTCAGCATAAGTTATCTATTCCGAGATTGCCGGAGTATGCCTACTATCCAGCCCTACATTTTACTGGAGCAGCCATATCAATCGTTACCAGTTGCAAAATATGTGCCGCCATGTTCATACCTATAATTGAGCCTGTTCTTCTGTTCCCATTTTTACGTCGGTTCATTAAACAAGATGTAACTGTTGCTCTTTTATTACTCCTCCTACTTACGAATGGTTATTTCTCAATCTTTCATACCCAATATATTAGAGAGGTCTACTCGTTTCTTATTCTTTGTTCTCTTATCCTGGTGATAGCGAGAATGGTCTCAGGAAATGAGGGCAGCTCATTTTCTGGTCTAATATTACTAATCATCTTGACGGCTTCATTTATCTTCTCACACTTTTACTTACGCTATGTCTCTTTATTGATTTTCCATGTTCTTGTATATACTTCATATAAATGTGTTAAGTTGCAGAAAAGGTTCTTGCCAGCTCTGAACAAATTGATATTATTAATATTTAGCTTAATAGTGACATACGATCTATACATAGCAATTTCATATGCTCTTACTCTAAAACCCCTGAACTATATAGAAGAGATAATGAATATTTATCAGAAGTTAATGGTAGCTGATATTTCAAGTCCTCTAAGAGAAGCTGTGTCAACAGTTGGCGTAAAACTTCCTGAATACGACAAACTGGGTATCATTGTAAACCAATCCATACCATTGGCTTTATTTATTATCTACATACCCCATATCTTGACTTCAAGGAATAAAACATCGTTAAGAGAATTTTCCTTCAATCTAGCGTTAATTTTCTCCTACTACGGACTTCTGTTATTTAAAACATTACAAGATCTCTATGTTGTTAACATAGGTTTAAGGGCTAGTCAGTATATACTTTTACTTTACTTTATAAGGGTTGCGAAGAGTATGGAAAGTATGAGGGTACGCTACGATGCAAGAAAAAGGTTCTTCTTACTGTTCACGATAATAACTATCGCTTTAAGTGTAGCGACTTATCCAAATCTTTTGCCACCTTCTTTAAAGGGGTTAGAACCTTCTTATTACATTCCTTACATGACGGCTAAGGCTATAAATCCTTTTCTGCCACGTCACGATCTCAGAATCTGTGTCACAGCAGAAGCCCCAGGAATACCTGTAAGTGATCTTTTTAATGGGTTTATATATGGATTTATACCCGAGAGAATAGACCTTTTTGTGTTAAGAGTATATGGAGCTTCTCATGTACTAGGCTACAATGGACCACCTTGTGATATTATATTCTATACAGATTTTACTGAAGAACTTCGATATGGAAGAATTTTTGATGTTAAACTGTTTGCTTTGTATGAATTCCATGAGTAATACAAGATAATCACAAAAGTTCAGAACAACAACGATAGACAAATATATATTAAGACTCGCGATGAAGAAAAGAACTATGCAGCAACTGATCTGGAGAATCAAGAGAAAACATACTGATAACCACGTGGTGTAACACGAAAATAACACCACGTTCTCCACCATGAGAATACAAATATAGCAAGCACAAATAAACTATAATTCAACCACATCAATAAAGCAACAACTCAAATACATCAGTGCCGATAAACTCACATAGTGGGGGATCATACGCCTAGCTTACTGAAAACCCTCTACAAACCCCTTCAGGTCACCTGTAAACTAGGCTTGTATAGTACGAGAGCACAGAAATATCTAAGTAGGTTTAAAGATTACATAACTGGTTTAACGTTACTGAACCTCGAATTTAGGAGAGGTGTGGGAGGGTCTCTACCGAGTACAGCTTAGTATAGCTTAACTGAGTATACTAATATCCTATAACCTCGTTGATCGGTTCTTTTAACGCAATCAAGCATACCTCCACACCATCTTCTTTGGCTCTCTTCATTGTTGCAACCTCATCATGTGCAATACTGTTGTTTCCCCTATATGTCTTGATAACCTGTATCCTGTTGGCTATAGATAGACTGAACTGGTGCTTAGTCTCGGCAGATTTGGGCTGTTTTTATATACTTCTATGCGAAGTTTAACTTCGTCTAGTATCCGCACTGGTTTTCTCCCGAGAGGCGAGAAAGTTGATGCCGTTAGTATTCTCTCGACCTCTGGGTAACCTAGAACTGTGGTTCTGGGGTACTGTATGTTTTTAGCTGGCTTATGGTCTTCTTAAGTCCTTCTTCGAGTGGTGTTGGCTTGAATTGAGTAAGCCTCGATATCTTACTGATGTTGGCTACGCTATGTGTTATGTCTCCAGGTCTTTGTGGCATACGTACTATCGGTAGCTCTCTACCCAATAGCTTCATGATGGTTCTAGCGAGTTCCTTGATAGTGGTAGGATTTCCAGAGCCGATGTTGTAGACTTCGTTGTCGAAGACATCTCCCCTAACTATGTGTTCGATCACTTTAGCTACGTCTTCAATGTACACAAAGTCTCTAGTCTGAGTTCCGTCGCCGTAGATTACTAGTGGCTCACCCCTCGAGGCTTTCTCCGAGAAGACCGTTACAACACCGGCGTATGAAGAGCTCTGACCAGGTCCGTACACATTGAATAGTCTTAGGGTTACGTATTTTAAGCCGTACGTAGATGCGAA
This sequence comes from Ignisphaera sp., assembly GCA_038831005.1. Taxonomy (NCBI): domain Archaea; kingdom Thermoproteati; phylum Thermoproteota; class Thermoprotei; order Desulfurococcales; family Desulfurococcaceae; genus Ignisphaera; species Ignisphaera sp. The sequence goes on along the minus strand of JAWBKZ010000004.1, from coordinate 172,403 downwards.
GACCTTCAGCACTTCCTCTCCCTGAAGCTTGCTCAACCCATAAGGAGATAGAGGTCTTGTTGGATGGTCTTCATCTATGGGTAACTTCAGCGGCTCCCCGTAGACTGCTGCTGAACTTAGGTACACTAGCTTTATACCCCTCTTCCCACACTCATAGCCAACCCTAGCAGTACCCAAGACGTTGTTCTCTATGTACTTGATGGGCTCTCTAACTGATTCCTCAACACTTATGTAAGCCGCAGCGTGGACTACTACATCGACAACGCTATAACTACTGTATTCTCTCACATCAGCTCTCACGATAGATATCCCAAGCTCTTCGAGTCTCCTCAAAGCAAAAGCACTCGATCTCTCCATAGTGTCAACAACTACAATATCGTAGCCCCTCTTAGCTAGATAGCACGCTACATTATGACCAATAAAACCCGCACCCCCGGTGATCAAGACCCTCACAAACCTCACCTCAGTAAGTAGATCTAGCCCCCAACACTTTACGAAATCCCAAAGTTAGCATAGAGTTACCCTTCATCAAGTCTCTCAATACATTTTTATAAGATGTATACATTGCAACACAACCACTTTGCTTTATACCTAGAAGGTTAATAAAAGGGTAAAAACTATTAACAAGTAGTATGGTACTCTTGAGAAGTCATAGTAATTGGTTAATGTTCTACCCTAAAACAATACGAAGTATTCATAATGTTTAATCAATGTAACCTGCAATTCATATTAAACTAAGAGTTTAATTAATGATCTCGAAAGCTTATATATATCTTAATCATAATCTTATTTGGGAGAATTATGAGTTCTCGTAGAAAATGTGAGAATAGTACTTGTAAGGGTTCTTGTATCAAGGACAAGAGCTTTGATGAAATCAAGAAGAAAGCAGAGTTCCTGAAGCAGATCTGGAATAGACTTAAAGAGGAGTTAAGGCCTCCGGAAGCTGAATTTACCTTTCTCTATAGAAATGAGTATGCACCACTAATTGGAACAATATGTGATGAAAGAGTGAGAACAGAATATGCATGGAGATTTCCAGAATGGCTTAACAGTAAGTTGGGTGGAATAACCTTAGAGAAAATCATTGAATTAGGTGAGAAAGGGGTTAGAGAATACTTAGAGGAATACTTCAAGAACAAATGGCCTAGCGGAATGAAGAAAGAAGATAGAGAAGATTACTTGAATGATATATCAGGTTACATAGTAGATGCCATGAATTTTCTTAAGAAAAGAGGAGTTACACCGATAACTATGTTCGAAAATAGAGAATATAAGGCAGCTGAGGTTTACTTCATGCTTCGACAATTTAACGGTATTGGTTCTAAGAAAGCTAAGATGATCACGAAGTACTTCCTTTTCACTAGCATGGATATTCTTAAAAACTATCCTTGGTTTGATCAAATAAAAGCAAAGAATCCGGAATTCAAAGTATTGGGGGTAATAATGCCGCCTATAGATGTTCATGTAGTTAAAGTGTTCTGCCGAATCTTTGGGGAAAATCTAAGGAATTGGAATAAAGCAAAAAATGATCCAGACTTGATACAGGATATAGAAGCATTTTCTCAACTTGCTTTTCCAGATATACCTATGATTATTGACGAGATCTTCTGGAATATAGGTAGAACGTATTGCAAAGGAAGATTTCCAAAGTGTCAAAAGTGCCCATTGAACGAGATATGCGATTACGCGAAGGAAATGCAGGCATCCTCTACGTAACTATTTGTAGTGAAAAGAAGAGCGGTATAACGAGGAGAGTTGAGGATTTCTATACCTTGGGTCGCGTGAAGAGATTCATAGAGGTGTGTAGCTCTAGGGGTTTATTCTGTGCTATCTTAGTTAGATAAGGCTATTGTTTCTAGGTTCTACTATAGAACTAGTTGTCTTGAGGTTTGGGAAGAGATGTAAAAGCTGTTTTCTTGGTATAAAAGTGTTTGTTGAAGGAGAGAAACCATCAGTTAAGGAGAGTAATAGATGCTTTAGAGCCTCTGCACTAGAATATCTTCTTAGTTAACGATACACCACGTTAAGAGAGTTTTAATGTGTGTTCCTAATCCATTATAGGGTGAAGTCTTACATAAAGATCCTTCAATTAGTGTTAGAGAGATACCGCATTATCTCATCCAAAGAGGATATCCTATCATACTTAGAAAAGAATCCGATAAGAATAATTATCGAGCTGGAAAACCTTGTAGACGGTTTTCGTGATAGGTAATTCAATTCATAGATAGGTACACAACATAAATACTCCTCTAACCACAATGTCTATACACAATCTCCTATTTTGATAAACACATTTTTAGAGAATATATCCATGCTTCTACTGATCTAGGTTCTAGCTTTCTCTTCGATCTTGGTGAAGCAGTAGCTGTGGCTATGAGGCTTAGATGGGGAGGAGAGGGAAAATTTATGATAATTGAAATACCTATCCCGGTATCTTTTTCTCTGTGCTGTCCTCATTTCGTTGCTTTGCTCTCCATGTCTCTGAACTTTAAGTTCTCGGATTCGCGGAAGAAGACGTCTAGAAGACGGAAGAAGATAAACCAGCTAATGAATAAGCTAATGTTTAGTATTAATTCGTTTGTATAAATGGATAGGAATGTGTAGACGGTTATTATGCCTCCGTGTAGTGATGCCGAAACGTAGATGTCTAATGCCTCCCTTATAGCCCCGACCACACATCCAAAGGCGAAGCACCCGAGGATGTGTATAGGCATCCACTAAATCGGCTCCCATCTCGATGTACTTGGGTTCCAGTAATTAACTATATGTATTAGAGCAAAGATTGTGGAGGCTAAAAGTAGACCTACTCCATAACCAATTCTCCAAGTCTTAAAGACAAGCCTATGCCAGCGCTTCTCAAAAACTTCGTTAAGCCTAGACTACACATAGCCCCTAAAGTAAGCCTCCTCAACAAGCCCAACGAAAACCATGAAGAAAACCACGTTTAGAGCTATGCCGAGCAGCGACAGCTTAGCAAGCTTAGCAACACCTAGAGCTACTGATACAGCGATCGAGACTATCGCGGGTACGATGAAGACCGCTACAAACACTAAGCTCCACTTCAGCGTGAAATGTAGGCTTCTGGGTATGAAGCCGTACACCCTAAAACTCCTCCTGGGTAAGACAATAGCTAGTAGGGTTACGAACACCATGAATGTTTTAAAGCTAAAACCAAGGAGTATACCACTTAAATAAGCCTCGTGAAGCCACACAATAAAAGCTAGAACTAGAGAGACTAAGCAAACCTCAAGTAAAGCCGCATACCGCTTACCCAAGGGACAACCCCAACTATAACCTACAAACATAGTAATAAATCTTAGTAGCCTTGGGGTTATTAAGGTCTTAAGTAGAAACTCTGAGGAAACGATGAACAAACTATACATCATAGAGGTAGGGTTAAATTCGTTAACCATAGGTCATGTTTTTATTTATGAGAAAATCAGGTTGACTGCCTAACTGATTGTACACCCATCTAAGAATAAGATCCCTGGTTTATGCTTCAACACTCTGCTAAAACTCTGCTGTAAAACTTAGATCTTCATCATGCTAAACTAATGTAGGAAACCCCTTTAAATAATGAATTTGGCGTAAGAGCGAGATCTATGATTATTTGCTCCACATCTGGGTTACCTATTCAGCTTTAACCACGGTGATCAGGTGTACTACTGTAGACTTGAGGAGGTTTTCGCTGGGGTTGACTGCAACATATTCGCTATCCACTCCTTCGTTTTATGCCAAATGATCCAGCATGGGATCCAATATCCCTAGTTTTAGAGCTCTACACAGACTCTGAGATATTTATTACCTATTCTTAGCTATTAAAGTAGTGTGAGGTGGTGTATTAGTAATGCTCTCGAATAGTCTTCGTGGAAAAGAATTCGCTTTTGCTCTCATTTTATCAGCTATATTCACAGTAGCTCTATTCTACTCTACTTTTGAAGCACCAATATTTCTAGATAAAGTGCTTCATCAGTACTTTCCCGAAGTATTCTACGATGTAGAGGCTATAGAAAGAGTCCCCAGTATACTGAGGCCTGTTGGCTACATAACACTAGCTATAACCATTGTTCTAATACTACTGGGTTTCATGATTAAGAAAGGTATCTTAGCTTCTCTAGGCTCTCTAGTTTTGTACATCCCTACGTTTGGTTATTTTGCATACGCTATGTTCTTTCTAACAGGTTTAGGGGTTTTAAGAACTCTCTGGCTACCACTACTCGAACTCTCTCCCTCAACTTTAAAACTAGGGTGTATAGTGTATCTACCCTTCTCGGTTGTTCCACATGCACCTCTCATAGGGCTGGTTATTACGTTTATCAGTCTCTTTGTATTCCTGCTAGGTGTAACTACATGGCTCTATGGAAGATTCAAAGGATACGAAATCATAGACTTCTGGATTTATAGATATAGTAGACATCCCCAATACCTTGGATTCATACTCTGGAGCTACGGTCTACTAATATTCGTAAGCAACAAAGCCTACGTGAGAGGAGCATTCACAACACCACCAGCACTCATATGGCTCATATCAACAATACTCGTGATAGAGATAGCACTAACCGAGGAACTCGAAATGAAGAAGAAGTATGGAGAGAAATACGAAGAGTACTGTAGGAAAACCCCATTCATGATCCCTCTACCAGGAATACTAACTAGAGCCATAAAAACACCCTTAAAACTCATAGGTGGATACCTAAGAAGTATAAGAGAAATAGCTTTTGCAATAACCCTGTACACAACTATATTCATTGCAGTCTCCTACATTCTCATGCTAATGTCGCTTTGTTAATTCTAGATACTTGAGAGAATAATACCCAGAAACATCGCAAGCACACTAGGTACATTTTACCTTATAGCGTATACATCTTCTTATCCCAACGTTAATCATTAATAGCTAAGTTTGACTAGTTTCCATGAGAAACTTAGCTATATTTCACAGAGAATTACCTTAACAACTCTAATGATATTCCAATTTATTAAAAGCTGAAGACTTGGAAAGCGCTATCCGAAGGGCGGATACATCATCTTACAGAAACGAACGTATAATTATTTTTGTTAATAATGTTATATGTGTTTATGAAAAGATATGAACAGGTATCGTAGATTAGGATTTGCATAGAAGATTATATCACAGATTTCGTAGGATGATTCTTCGTTCAATTTATCCCTAAACCTTAGTTGGAAACGGCTTCACAACAAGTCTTTATATTATCTTGATAATTGAGCCACACAATCGACTAAACAGGTCTACGCTTTTTCTTGTTTAACTCTTTAAAAGCTTTAGCAATCTCGATGTCGAAACTCCTCAGGACACGTATGAGAATACTTGGTGACTGTAAGCCTTAATCGTCTCTGTTAATCACCATTAATGGAATACTTCTAGTCGAATGCACTCGTGTTTTTAATTAAGACTCAGTACTATCGTTTAAAACGCTAGAGATGTTTTGGAATAGGAGTTGTATACACACAACTGTAAATTTAAATCTCTACTTAGTGAATCGAATAAGTTTGGCGAAAAAGTTTTAAGTAACTATGTTACTAGGTATACTGGGTACACTATATGGCTGTCTCAGTATCTATTAAGGTTCGTAGAGAGCTTGTTGAACTAGCTGATAAAATGGTTAAATACGGTATTGCTAGAAGTAGATCACATGCTTTCAACATAATGATAGAGAAGGGTTTAGCTGAGGTTACTAGAGAGGTTGAGTACTGGGATAGCATCTACAGAAAAGTAGAGGAGCTAGAGAAGCAAGGATACAAACTAAGACATGGTGGCTTAAACCAGGTCTTACAAGAAGAGAGAGCAAGGTAGATCCGGTATTACGCTGGATTGATTAAATGATCTACGTAGATACTAATCTAATTGTATCCTATATTGATGAAGCCGACCCCAATCACGAGAAAGCTGTTGAACTAATTAAAACACTAGGGGGTAGGAGGGTTGTATCCAGATTAACACTTGTAGAACTAGCATCTGTTTTCTCGAGAGCTAGACTAGAAGAACCCATAGCTCTAGCACTCTACTCTATAAGAAGCGTTAGAGCAGATATAGTTCAAGTAGACTTCAATAAGCTTTTGAATCAAGCAGTAAAATATGCACCTATTCTAAGGCTTAGAACACTAGACCTACTACACCTAGTAGCAAGCTTACTAACTGAATGCAGAAAATTCGCTACACTAGATACAGATATAATCAAGAAATCCGATATCATCTCAAAAACATTAGGTATAGAGATATTAACACCAAAGAAGACTTAACTCTATAAACACCAACCACATTTAAAATACGGTGATATCTAGTGATCAACTTCAAGCATTTACATGCATATTTATCTCCATAACTCCAGATACTTCACCGATATTCTAGAAGCTTAAGAATATCTTGATCAAGCTATTGTAAGCCTGCATATGTATAGCTCTTGTATATATTCGCTACCAGATTCTTCGATATACATCTTAACAACTTACTAATGTCTAAGTAAACTATCTTCTCTCTCATTCCGTATCTCTCTAACAAGTTCACTAACAAGAGTCTTCGCCTTAACAGGTTTGAAATCCAACTCCATATCTAACTCATTAACGAGCTCTCTGACCACAGCCTCTAGATCCACCATAAACTTCTCCATAAGAAGACCCTTAGCCTATAGTCTTTTTTGTATCTCGTAGTTGTGTTCTACTTGAAGAGATTTTAAGCTTTTCACAGAAATGCTTCAGTCTCTCCAAGGGAAAGTCCATGGAACCTCGGTAGCTAGTAGAAGTATTCTCGAAGATGAGCTCATGTAGGAAACTGTTGAGAGAATAAGTGATTAAGATGCTTAACATGAGAGAACACTAACCCATGAAAACGGTAATCGTTTATAGAGAGCGTGGAGGAGTGGCGCCGGGGGCGGGATTCGAACCCGCGCGGGGTGTTCCCCCACCGGCTTAGCAGGCCGGCGCCCTACCAGGCTAGGCGACCCCGGCTTTGATTGTGTTTAGGTTCTGTATAGTTTTTGTTGTATGGGTGTTATAAGGTTTTGGTTTTATTTGGTTTAGTTTTAATATGTTGTTACTTTGGGTAGCTTTTTTAGGGATTGTGATGCCTAGGATTGATGTTGGTAGAGCTCCTAGTGATGTTGATGGTTCTGATTCTAGGTTGGCTGTTGAGAGGTTTTTAATGGCTTTAGAGGCTTCAGGTGCTGATGAAAAGACTGTGAAGAGCTATAGATCTGCTCTATATGATTTCTTTAGCTTTATAGGGTGGAAATCTGTTAGAGATGTTACTGTAAATGATTTCTATTTGTGGAGAGTTGAGAGGCTTAGGAATGGTTTTCCTAATGCTAAATATGGTGATAGAAGGTCTAGAGAAGCTACACTCTACTACTACACGTTATTTATTAAAAGATTCTTCAACTGGATGGGGATAGATATAGTTATCCCTTCTGTCAAAAGACCTAGGAGAAGAGATATACCTATACTCAAACCTGAAGAAATAGTGCGTCTATTTAATGCCTCTAGAGATCATCTAGATCTACTAATCCTATCGCTTCTTCTAGAAACAGGTCTAAGAGCTGAAGAAGCGTTGAGCATAACGTTCGAGGATATAGATCTAGCTGCTAGAGAAATTAGGATTAGAAACGCTAAATATGATGAAGAAAGAACAGTATTCATAGGTGATCTAACAACACAGATACTTACCCACATAATAGGGTTGAGAAGACCATCACCAACAGAAAGAGTTCTACCTATAAGCTATAGCGGACTCTACAAAAGACTCAAAAGCCTAGCTAAAAGAGCAGGTATAGATCCCAGAAGAATTAGGCCCCATATATTTAGACACACATTCGCTACAGAAGCTCTAAAGAAAGGACTGAACATAGTATTCCTACAGCAACTACTAGGACACAGAGACCTAAAGACAACACAGATATATCTACACATACTTAGAGACGATATAAAGGAACAGTACCTAAGAATCTTCAGCACAACAAGCTATATACAACCAAGACAATCATTAATACAGCAACCATTAAACATAAACCCATATCCACTCCAACCCTACATACATCAACAAACACCATACACTAATCTAGATCCATACACATCCAATACCACAAAGATATGCCATAACTGTAGTACACAGATACCATATACAGCTAGATTTTGTCCATATTGTGGCACAAAACAATAATACTTAACTTCTTTATCAAATCTATACTACATTCATCACAACACTATGGTTTAGAGATATCGAGAACTATAGAAGTATCATTAATACATATAGATACATCTAAGTAAAGAACATGATACAGATATCTACTGCATACAACTACAATACACAGTACTTCCAGCTAATCTAATGGCTTGTGTATGAGGATCAGGTGATAGGTCTGTTGCTAGATCTCTAATACTCTAGCTCTTTTTCATCAAATCCATCTGAACCTATTATGCTGTATCTACCTTCTTCATCCATAGCCACTATACCTTCATCCATCAACTTGATTAAGCATTTCCTGATCTTATCTTCACTTGCTATACCTGCGAGTTTTGAATGTATTTCTTTAATAGATTTGGATCCTGATCTAAGCATCTCTAGAACAATTTCTCTAAGCTCGCTTTCGTTTGGAGCCATTGTCACAACTATTTCTGGATCTTCATAGAGTACCTTGAGTTTAAGGTCTTTATCTAATTCAAGTACATTTCTTTCAACATATCTTTCTTGCATATAGATGTATTCACCTCGTAAACATATAGAGCGGTGTTGTACATAGCTAATGCATATAGTTCATTAGGGTCAGATTCGTGGTAGGTTAGCTTCTTCAGCAGCTTTTATATTTACTGGTTTAACTGTTTTAATTAGTTGATACCAGTTATACTCACCCTTTATATAATGAGTAAACAAACAGCTTTTGTTTGTGGTGTAAATATTTGCCTTGTCCATGGTATCAACACGGTATGTGTACCTCTCCAAAACTACCTGAACCTGTAGATACTGTAGTAGCTATCGATAGATGTGGTTCTGAGAACATATACATAAACTGTGTATACTATGTAGAAGAACCTGTAAAACATTTTAGAAAAGAACATCAAACTAAAAAAGATAGAGTAAAGATATATGCACCTATCCATGCGCTACCTCCTCAACTTAACTGTGGATGTCCAGAATGTGATATCAGTAGTACAGAGAATGGTGTTAGATTTGCTTACTGCAAGCTTATCGATAGATATTTAACACGATATGATGTGTATCTATGTAGTAGATACTGGAGAGAATGTCCATACAGACTATATTCTTCTATCTCTACATAAATATTATCCTATAGGATACCTAGTTATAGCTGCTAAACATCCAAAGGTATCTCTAAACCATTCATACTCATCTACTGAAGACGGTATAACTACTACTGATGCACCTCTATCTTGAGCTATCTTCTCAAGTCTATCAATATCCTGGTGGTCTTCACATACCAAGAGCTTTTCTACAGCTCCATTGTTTAAAGCTTCTTCAACATCTTTAACACCGTAGACAATATACCCATCATCTTTAGCTATATGGTATTTGAATTCCTCTATAGTGTTAAGTATATCGAAGTACCTGTGTTTCGCAAGTATCTCTTTTGCTTTAAAGACAGTTTCCCTAAGACCTACAATACCTTGGTAAGAGACATCTATAGGTTCTCCGATAATCATTTTCCGCACTCTATAGTCTAGATTATCGGCTTCCTTCAGAAAATCTAGTTTTGCGTAACCAGGTCCAGCGATTATGATTCCTTTGAGCTTCTTTTCTTCAATTAATGGAACAAAGTAGTTATTTATTTTCTCGGCTACATGTTTATAGAATTCCTCAACCATTTGCTCAATAATTCTATCGAATCTTCTTTGGCTTTGGCCACCCTTATGATGTTTACCTGGAATAAACCACTCTATTTCATCTAGAATCTGTACTCCTGAAGGTTTTAGAAGACCTATTGTAGCTTCATCTCTCTCTATTATCACTATACCATATATATCTTGTTCCTCTATCATAGGCTCTAGAAATTCTGTATGGAACTCTTTATCAGTTCTATAGAAGAACACAGGTATGGGATCAGGTGGTGAGAATACAAGAGTTATAGTGTCGTTTGTATCCTCATTTATACCGCTAAACACGACTAAACCATTTCTAGGTACCTGTCTTATCATTGAGAGTCTATCTATAGCTGTAGATAGAGCCCATTGCACAGCATCACGTGTTTTCTTAAGCTTTATGTTCTCTGTTATAGCTAGCTCCTGCCTAAGGAGATTCACTACATCGCTTATAGGTCTGCCTGGTGGTATATATAGGCTAAGTAGTGTTGTTGCATGAGCACGCCACTTCTTCAACTCCTTTATAATCTGCTTCAGCATCCTTCTATCTACAGATAGCTTTGATTCCCATTCGCTAAATACGCCTCACCTATTACACATAAACATCCTAGAACAGCTAAAAGCTTATCCATAAACTCTGTTTATAAACATTATGCTGAGAGGTAAAATATACTCTAGCGTTGTCTCTTTTAGGTGCAGTTTTTGAATTTAAACAGGTATTCTGAAGATGAAGTAGATAATGAGTTCATCGAATTTGTAGCACCTATAACGAGGCATAGCTCAGGTGATGAAGCGGTAGAGTCTATAGTTAGTGACAGAGGACCTAGATCTAGAGTAGTTGAAGCTATACTCCTTCTACTCTATGTAAAACCAATGAAAAGCTCAGAAATAGCAAAAATACTCAACAAGTCAAGCAAATTGATTAGTAGCTATCTAAGTTATTGGAAGACACGAAGATATGTGGTATATAGAACAGGTTACTGGATGCTTACAAAACTAGGAGAAGAGTATGTGAAGACCCTTCTCGAATCTATAGGAGTACCTATAGCTACTCCTCGAGATGTGGTTCTGTTAGCCCACAAACTGATAAATGAACAAATACATACAACAATAAACAACAAGAATCAGCTAAAGAACGCACCATATGGTACAGAAATACAGCAGTTCATTGTCTCAGATACACCTAAAAACGTGGGTAAACATTCCCATAACGCACCCACAGACACGAAATCAGTACTTGAAAAAGCGTTAAATTGTGTGAAAAAGGTTCTCGAGACTAAAGATCTACTCGAAGAAGAGATCGCTGTACTGAACTACTTAATCAAACACTATGTAGAGTGGAATAGCACATATCTCTACCTAGATCAAATAGCTGACGAACTTCACTACCCATCACACGAACTAATGAACATCCTTAGAAAACTTCAAACAAAGAAGCTTGTTTACCTATACACAGATAGAAGATTTGGGATTCGTGTAGGGCTTGGAAAAAGCTTTAAGTACATTCTAGATCAATGTATGACTAAAACAGTCTAAACATATCCAGCAAGAATATCTACAACCTCTTCTAACATCTGCTTATTTTCACCTAATGTATGTACAGTGCCATGGAAATTGTTTCCAGGATCTACTTTATACAAACCCTTATGAAATACATATATATTTTCAGGTTCTGTGGTTGTAGTATATATAATGATGCTACCTGTACCTATTCTATGGAGTTAGTCAATTCGATATTTGTGTTATCTATTTATGTTTCTCTCCATCCATATTCTCCCAAGAGAGGAACAAACACACATGGTATTGATTGTCTAATCAATATATCACCTCTTCTGTCTTTAGTTACTATAGTAAGGAGTTGTTCATATCTATTGCCTACAGGTATAACCATTACTCCTTCTAAAGCTAGCTGATTTATAAGAGGTTCAGGTATTCTTGGGGCAGCTGCAGTCACTATTATCCTATCATATGGTGCGAATTCTTGTAGCCCTTTACTTCCATCACCAACATGTATGGTTATGTATTTTAGTAGATGGGGTACAGCTCTCGATATGTTTATTAAAGCGTTTTGAGCTAATTCAGGTATGCGTTCTACTGTATATACATGTCCACAGCCTTTCGAGACTATATGGGCAAGTATGGATGTTTGATAACCGGAACCTGTACCTATTTCCAGGATCTTGTGGTTAGGTTCTACCATAAGTTCTTCCGTCATTATCGCAACCATGTGTGGAGCACTAATAGTTTGTCCAGAGCCTATGGGGAGTGGTGTATCTTGGTAAGCGTATTCTCTGAGGTGTTCAGGTACATAGTGTTCTCGAGGAATAGATAAGAAGGCTTCTTCAACATTTCTACTCCTGATTATACCTGCACGCTTTAGATATTCAACAAGCTGTCTCCTCTCATAGCTATATACATCGCTCATAGCATTATCCCTAGATACACTACTCGATATACTAATAGCTTCACCAAGATATTATCTTTATGGTGTATCTATGAACTATATCTCTGTATACAGAGATAGAGTCGTAGCAAAAGGACACAAAAACATTAAGGCACTACATCCTACAACATTTGAACTCACGAAAGATGATTATCTGACGGAGAGAGGAGACTGCATAATAGGTATAAACCTCGATAAAAGTGCATCAGAACTAGATCCAAGAATTAGAGAATTGTTGAAGAAAGATACATCAATTGCTTTAATAGTCTTGAATGTAGATAATGTCACAGATATCGTGGTAGCTCAAGGGAATAAGAATCTGGTTCTCAATGATCCTAGGAAAATAGTGGTGAGAAGGAGCAGCTACATAGATTCTGCAACAGTAGCTATAAATGCAAATAAAGGATCGAAACATATAAGAAGAGATCTAATAGAGAGGCTAAAGAGACAAGATACAACACTTGTGGTGGATATCTATGTTCTAGATCTAGAAACTATAGGCATATTGTAGCTGATTATAATGAGTAGCCGGTTATATGGTTCATCAACAACTCATCCGCGCTATTGAATATGCCAATGGGATCTTTCTGATTTATAGAGAAAGAAATAAATGTTGGGAACAACAAGATTGATACAGAATAACATTTGTTGCATTGGAGGATAGCTAATGATTATAGGTCTTACAGCTAAAAAAGGTGGTAGAATACCCTACGAAATAGCTAGAGAGATACTCAGGTATTGTGAAACTCTTGGTATTGAGGTTCTTGTTGATGAAGATATTGCTAAAGATCTAGAATGGAGTAAAACGTTCTCTTTAGGGATCGAGAGCATAGATTTCTTAGTAGTTGTAGGTGGAGATGGAACTCTTCTTAGAACTATTCATAAACTCGGCTCAATGAGAATCCCTATAGTTACCGTTAAAGCTGGACGTAGAGGGTTCCTATTCGATGTGGATCCCCCAGAAGTACGAAACAGACTTAGAGATCTTGTTGAAGGTAGATACACCATACATGAGTATATGATGCTTAAGATCGCTATAGATGGTGTAGAACAGAAACATATACCTTATGCTGTAAATGATGTTGTTGTAGCTGTTTCTAGATACCTTGGGTCTAGAGTTATATCGCTTGAGGTTAGAGTTGATGGGGATATTCTTTACAGATTTGATGGTGATGGTGCTATAGTTGCAACACCGCTCGGTTCTTCAGCATACACATTTTCTGCTGGAGGTCCTGTTGTAGATGTTAATGTTGAGGCAATAACTATCACTCCTCTGGCTCCACTTCAACCTAATGCTAGACCTGTAGTCTTATCAGCTAACAGAGTTCTAGAAATAGAGAATGTTAGTGAAGGTGATACAGCTACATGTATAGTTGATGGCGATACTGTAGCCGAACTACTGCCTAGAGGAAGAGTCACTATATCTAGAGCTGAGTTTGGGGTTAGGTTTGTCAGATTTAAGAGATTTGAAACATATAGAAGGGTGCAGAGTTGTGAATTCTGAGGTATATATATTCGATACAGCTGCGTTTCTCTCAGCTCTTCAGCTCTACATATACAGAGGAGAGATAGTTACAACACCTAGTGTAGTTAAGGAGGTTAAGGATAGCGAAAGCATTGCTAGACTTGATGTAGCAGCTGCTGTAGATAGATTCCATGTAGAGGAGCCTTCAGCTAGATACATTGAGGAAGCAAAATCTATTGCTAAGAGAATGAATCTCTATGGAGAACTGTCTGAAACAGATATAGAAGTTCTAGCACTAGCTATAGAGTATAGATCTAGAGGCCGTAGACCCATAGTCTTTACAGATGATTACGATATGCAGAAGATACTAAAAACCATTGGTATAGAATTTAGATCTATCAAGAACCTAGGTATACACAGTGGAAAGAGGATCTAGCATTTCTTAACGAGTTTAGCTATAAAGTAACCAGTAGTGTCATGTTCATGTGGATAGAACCTAAGAAAAGCATCACCATAGACAGAGCCTCTATATCCTCTTGAACCTCTCTTAACATCTATAGGTACAGGTTCTAGACATCTATCTTCAGAAAGAATCTTCTCAATTATTTCTTCATTCTCCTCTAATGTAACTGTACAAGTGGAATACACCACTACGCCACCTCTCTTAAGTAGTTTTGTAGCAGATCTTAGAAACTGTATCTGGTATTTTGCAGCTGTAACCACATCTCTATAGCTTTTAATATCGTAGATCTTTGGTCTTACACCTAAAGCACTACAAGGAGGATCAACAACAATTTTATCTACCTTCATTCCACCGAAATCTACATGTACATATCGTGAATCAGATCTCCATATCTCTATGAAAGGGGTACACCCTAGTCTATCCATCTCTAGCCTCATATTCTCTAACCTTTTCGCTGAATGATCTAATGCAATAACATGTGTCCTACCTCTAGAGAGTTCAACTATATGGCTTGTTTTACCTCCTGGTGCAGCACAAACATCAAGTATAAGCTCTCTAGGTCTAGGATCAACAATATGGGCTACATACATAGCCGCAAGACTTTGTGGATAAATCATACCCTTCTCATACTCTGGGAAGCTTCTTATGGATGGAACTCTATAAACAGAAGCAGTAACCTGTACTGCTACACCTTTTCTTTTCATAAGCATTTCTCTACAACTCATCATGGCTGTACCTTCACCCACAACAACGCTGTTCTCAGATACAATAGCTACGGTATCTCCACGCTCTATATCTCTTGAGCAAGTGATAACACCAGGACCATATAGATGAGAGCCTATGTAGACTGATTCAGCAGTATATTTATCTACCACCACGACCTTATCCCTAGGATCTACTTTGTATGGACCTTTAATAGGAAAGTATATAGCTTCGTAGAGATCTTCATCTCTGTATATCTCTACGCCTCTAGATCTAAGGGATTCCACAATATGTTCAGGAGAAGTCTTCAAAGTATTTACACGTACATAATACCTTTTACCAGGACTCGTTAAAGAGTTCAGAAACTCTTCAAGTCTATCCTTAAATACCTTAGAGAGCGCCCCAATAAGCAATTCATCATATAGTAGCATGTGAATCCTTTACAACTAGATTCTATAGACCTAATAAAACCTTTATAAAACCTATAGTCTAGATTCTAGCTTAGGTTATTAGTGTAAAAAGATATGTGCCGGGGTGGCCGAGTGGTTCAAGGCGGTGGGCTCGAGACCCACTGGGGGTTTCCCCGCGCGGGTTCGAATCCCGCCCCCGGCGCCAAATACCATTAAGTTCTGGTGCTTATAATCTGAATGATATGAGTAGATCACTGTATAGTTCTTCAGGTAACTTGAAGCCGTAGTGTACTGATGTAAACTGTTTGCGGAAGTCTATAACCTTCTTCCTGATTTCGTCAACATCTTTTCTATCTATAAGTATCTCTCTAATGAGTTTAGCTACCTCGGCAAAGTCTTCTTCCTTCATTCCGAGCCTAGTCATCTCTTGGACACCGAAACGTAGCCCGCTTGGGTTTTCAGGATCTAGAGAGTCCCATGGTAGTAAGTTCTTATTTGCTATGATGTTTGCTTCTTCAAGAAGTTTAGCTGCTTTTGCTGCAGGATAGTGTTTACGTATATCGACTAGAACTATATGGGAGCTAGTATACCCTAGGTGTTCTGCAACAACGTTGAATCCTTCTTCTGCTAGACTTTCTGCAAATCGTTTTGCATTCCGTACAATCTGTTCTGCATAAGCTTCCCCGAAGTACATCATCTCTAGAGCTGTTACAGCTAGAGCTGGCAATCTGTGTAGATGGTGGTTGCTTACGAATTTCAGTACGTTCTTTGAGATCAGTTTATAGAGTTGTGGATCATCTGTATAGAGTAGACCTCCCTGCGGTCCTGGGAATGTTTTATGGGTAGAAGAGGTAACGATATCAGCTCCTTCATGTACCGGGTTAGGCCATTTCTTACCCGCTATAAGTCCTAGCACATGAGCAACATCATGGATAACTACTGCTCCAACACTATGAGCTATTTCAGCTATAGCTTTTGTTGGATGTGGGAATAGATATGCTGAAGCTCCTAGAACAACAAGCTTAGGTCTAATATTCTCGATTATCTTTCTAGAAGAATCGATATCGATGTTCCATGTCTCTAAATCAAATGGCATCTCGATATGCTCTATACCTAGAGCTCCTAAAACTCCTTCCCTCGTATGGGATATGTGTGCTCCAGCCTGGATAGTAGAAATAGTTGCCTTATCTCCAGCTTTAGCAACTGAAGTAAATGCAATAGCATTAGCTATAGTTCCACTTATAGCTCTAGGCTCAACAAATTTTACACAAAGCAACTCAGACATATATCTCTGAACTAGAAGCTCGACTTCATCCACATATAGACTTCCTTGATAGTATCGTTTTTTCGGCTTTCCTTCAGCATATCTATGCATCATATCGCTAACATAGACAGCCTCAGCAAGAGGAGACATAACATTTTCAGAAGCGATAAGATTTATTGTTTCAAATCTTCTCCAACTGTTATGCCTTAGGACTAACTCAACCACAGATTTAACATTCAGAGGCAATACCGATTGTTATCACCGTATATGCGTATAGCAATAGTCGGGTATATAAGTCTATATATACATAGAAGATGTAAAGGTAGGGACAATCCTTAAAAAAATGTTTTATTTGTGTTTGGTTATCCGCATTCTGGATAGTCGTCTGGTACTTTTGCTCTAAAGTATTTTCCTGATGCTGGATCTTGGAACAAACCTATTTTTACTCCTTTTCTACCTCTAGGTGCTAAACTCCAAACCTTCTTAGGCACAAGACTTTTTTCAGCTCCTTCAGGTGTTTTAACACTTACAGATTTACTACATGCAGCCATAACATATACCCAAATCAGAAATAGAGCAAACAAAATATATAAACATGACGTTAAGGATCATAGAAACCAATGCGTAGGTCGTTGTACAAATAATGCTCCAAGAGAAAAGGTATTGATCATCATGTATGCATAAAGAATAAACTGAATAGAGAATAAAGTAATACTAATGTGTTGATCTATAGACGAACAGAACTTTTAAACCGTCATGTCCAACACTATATCTTGCGGTGCACAGGTAGGGCTAGAGGGTCTCCCACCCTCTGAAACCCGGCGGGTTACGGGGGCCAGTAACTCAATACTGGTGTATATAGGTGTATATAGCCTACTACACAATCGCGATGACCCCCGCCCCATGGGGCTGGTGGTGGTGGGGCTATCTCTGGAGGGAGGTAGCCACCATCTTTACAGGGGGAAAGCGGCCAGGTCCGGAAGGGAGCAACCTAACCTCTGACACCAGCGTTCATGGGTCTACGGGGTCGAGGTTCGATTGTGTAGTAGGCTATATACACCTATATACACCAGTATTGAGGGCTGTGCACCGCTTGTGTTGTGGTGTTGTTTGTTGCGTTTAGATGTTTTAGATGATAAACATGGTGTGATTAGGGTTAGAGTTGATTCTGAGGATGATCTATGGCTTCTTAGCTTATTTATTTCTTCTGGTGATCTTGTTAAGGCTTTAACCACAAGAGATGTTAGTATTGGGGATGAGAAGAGAAGGCTTCCTATGGTTTTAACGGTAAAGGTGTTGAGGCTTGAGTTTCAGCCTTTTACAAATAGGTTGAGGATTCATGGTATTGTTGTTGAAGGTCCTGATCGTTTTGGTGTTTTGGGTTCTCATCATACTGTTTCTGTTGGTATTGGTTCTGAGGTGGTAATATTTAAAAGTATTTGGAATAGAAGGACTGTGGAGGATATGCTCAAATTCTTGAAACCTATGAATCTTCTTCTGGTTTCTGTAGATTTTGATGAATATTCTATAGCTTTACTCCAGATGCAGGGGCTTAGGATTGTTGATGAAAAGAATGTGTCTCTTCCTGTAAGTGATGAAGGTTTTGAGGAAGCTGTAGAAGATCTTGTTGATGAACTGGCTAGAAGGATTGTTGAAACTGCTCGTAGATATAGAGTTGAAGCTGTTGTAATAGGTTCTCCTGGGGATCTGAAGAATCGTATTAAGAAGGTTATAGAGTCTCTCGATAGAGAACTTAGGATCTATACTGATAGCGTTGCAAATGGTGGTTATGCAGGTCTTCAAGAACTTCTCCATAGAGATATAGTCAGATCTGTTATAAAGGATACAGCTATAGCGAAAGCTAGTGAAATTCTAGAATACTTCGATATGCTTATAGTTAAAGATATAGGTAGAGTTGCATATGGTATAGATCATGTAGAGATTGCTGCAGAGGTAGGTGCTGTAGAAAAGCTTCTAATAATAGATGAGCTGCTCAGCGGATTTAGCGAGATACGAGAAAAAATTGATAAGATTTTAAGGAATGTGGTTGAGAAAAATGGTAATATAGTGATAGTTCCAAGCAAATCACCTCCTGGTGAGAGAGTGAAGATGTTGGGAGGAGTTATGGCAATACTTCGATATGCTCTAGATACAGAGTGGCTCAAGAATAGCAAAGACTATAACTGATAGAGATAGGATATAGACAACTACATGTACATGTGATACTTTATTCACAAAACCTGCTAACTACCTCCTGCTATACCTATTTATGCAATAATCCATGAGTTTCTTTAATAGAACATACTTATACTGTTTTACTGTAACCCAATCATTATTAAGTAGCCCACCTGTTTCAGGATGCTCAGGATTTAGAGCAAGATAGAACCAGTAACACATATCATTATCGATAAGATACTCAATAAACTTGGTATGCCATACAGCATCTCTAGGATCACTTTCACCACATTTACCACCAAATTCAGCTATAACTATTGGATATCCTAGCTGCTTCTTCACATATCCCCAGTTCTGATCCCATATAAGGTACAGAT
Organism: Ignisphaera sp.; assembly: GCA_038831005.1. Taxonomy (NCBI): domain Archaea; kingdom Thermoproteati; phylum Thermoproteota; class Thermoprotei; order Desulfurococcales; family Desulfurococcaceae; genus Ignisphaera; species Ignisphaera sp. The sequence goes on along the minus strand of JAWBKZ010000004.1, from coordinate 153,279 downwards.
TATCAGGAAATACGCTAGGATCATCGATATAGGATTGAACAAACATGTCAGGTCCATAGGTATTAACACCATAGACTAGTTTATCTCTAGGTAAGTTCACAGGATAATCTTTCACTGCTCTCAGATCCTCGCCCCAGAACGTTGAATCAGGATACAGTGGTACATTATCTGATTGTGTATTGGTGTACTGTGTTCCTTTAACTATTATTAGCCAATGAGGTGCCACCTCTAGTATAGCTTTACCTATTCTTTCAGCAGCTAGATTCCAATCAGTTTTCGGGTTACCCATACCCCAGGTAGCGCTATCACCTCTTGTATAGTATGCTTGTCTAGGTCCAATACCATGGGGATTATTAAACAATTCTGCTCCTATAACATTCCAGTATTTTCCAAATCTTTTAGCAATGGCTATCCATGTATCTATTGTATTTTGTTCACTAAATGTTTGTGTATACCATAGAGGCTCCATAATTATACAGCTTATGTTATGAAAACATAGAAGTACGTATATACCTAGTTCAGCAGCTTTAGCTATAATCTTCTCCATTATAGATATAGAGTCTAGTCCATAGAGATCTCGATTATAGGCATAACTTATAGCTCTAGGAGCAGGCTTAACACCAGGTCTCACAGAATTAGCACAGAAGGGTAGCCTTATTGCATTAAAACCTAAACTTTTAATTGTCTGGAGTATCTCAACCCAATTTCTGATGTGGAGCCCATGAACTACATAACTACGATACTCAAAACCAACCCATGTTACACCTAGTATGTATAGAGGGTCTTCTTTTTCATCTCTAACAACATATATTTCTGAATCTCGAACTCTGTAGTAAATATCCATACTGTTTTGAACCTCTCTTCATCATCTCTGAACAATATTTAGGCATTTGAGTATAGATTCTTCACTAATTCTTGTTACAAGATTATATGAAGCTATATCGATAGCAGCGATACGTCCCCTAACTACGTTGTGTTCTACAGTATTTTCTCTACATATGATTTCATGAACTATATCGTATCTAGATGTCTGGGTCTGAGTATATACACCATTGATTAGCTCGAATACCGTTATCAATCCATTCTTAATATATGTAGAAAGAGATCTAAGCATTTGATCAACATATAGCGGATCATGGTGTAGATATAGAGCTTCAGCTCCATCAATTATAAAGAAGTTTATATTTTGTTCAGCAAATCGATAAAGCATAGCCTCCAGCTGTTGAGAAGAGAATATTGATGGGTTAAGGCTTTCGATAAATACGGATTTCTGTAGAATATAGTGTGGAGGAATGCCTAGGACTTGAGCTGATTTACTTATCACTTCTTTGGTAACTTCTTTGGATTCTCTAAAGCTTAGAATTCCATAGTTTAAGCCATAGTTCATTATGAGCTTTGTTAAGAGAAGCCATATAGAGAAGGGTATGATATTGCATCTAGATACTATACCTACATATGTACCTGAGAGTATTGAGCCCCAAACAGAATTGGTGCATTCATCTCTATAGCTTGTCATAGCCATAGAGTAAGGTACTTCAGCTGTTGTTGGAGGTAATAAGCATCTAATACCTTTACCTTCTTCTATTACGAACGGCATTTCTGCCATAGGTATTGATTTTCCTCTAAACTTTCTAACCTCCATAAATCTGCTTATCATTCTCTTCTCTATTCTTGTCTTGAATACAAAAACAGCATCAGCAATAAATTCTAGCCCCTTTAGATCAACAGTCTCTGTAGCAAAAGGTAGATCGGATATCAATATTAGAAGAGCTTTAGCTACTGATGATAAGTTGTATAGTGTTGAATGTAGGTATGATCTAGCTTCATCTGTTGTAAGCACGTTTAGTATAGGTGTTATCGAGTCTACAACAGCTATAGAGTAGCCTTCGGTAAAGATCTTGGTGCTTAATGTAGAAGTTATAGCCTCTAGCAATTCTTTACCTGCTAGAGTAGGCATGTGTATGAATTCCACGAGATTCTTTTTTTCGCCATATTCGAAATCCATGGAGAATTTCTTCATGTAGTTATAGAATTTTTCTCTTGTTTCTGCAAGACTTATGTATACACCCTTAACATTGAATCTTAAACAATTCTCAAAAAGTATACCAGCTGCAAAAGTTGATTTACCTGCACCAGGATGACCAAGAACTAGTAGAACAGAACCAGGTTCGATATCTCCAAGCAAATCAGCTATTACCTCATCCTTAAATACAAAACCTGTAGCACCACTCTTCTCAAACTCCATCTCAATTCTCCTCCCACTATACTGTTACTAACAATTGTTACCTATCATTATATTTTTACATCTCCGATAACAAGTAATTGTACTTTGTTAGAAATATATAAGTTTTTAGATACACAAAACTCTCAATACACACCTATAGCTAACTACACAGCTCCAACCAAGATAATGAAGATAATGCCTATTATACTTAACTAATGTATACTTATAGAGACTACATAACATGGCGATATTGGTGATAAATTCTATACCTATCAACTAGATTGAATAGAGCTATATATGTGCTATTAGTACTTACGACTGTTAGCAAACTAGTAGATCAACTACTCGATACACTTAATATCCAAGCTTATCTTAGATACAGATTAATCTGAAGCCTTATGTATGCAAGCTTTAATGATTTGTGGAAACACATCTAAACGAAATAATATAGTTCAACATACCATATAATTAGGATTAAAAAGATGATGTCATCTAGAGCACAACTTCAACAACTCTCTAAACTTATTGAAAGGCCCAGCTCTGATATAGGTCTATATTGGTTGAGTTCATCACCTCATCTCTCTTTCTCTACATTCTACTTGGTCTTTCATTGGGCTTAGAGGTGTTGAGGGTATGACTCCAGACATTCCATATCTTGAGTAACTCAGGGAGAACCCTCAATGAACTCTCAACCTTCTCATCGAAACCACCTTCATCACCATGTGTAAGGTATCTACAAGTGTTTTCATCAACATCAACCAATCTGGACAGATATGAGACTCGATATAGTTACTTTAGGCTCTATGCAGATTCATCATCTCATGGAGGTACATCACTTAATAGTGTATCTAATGGAGTTTTTGGACGCCTTTCGGGGGTTCGTAGCTTGATGGTGTAGTTAAGTGGTGCTTAACCTTACTTCAGTAAATTTAAGCAGAAGTCATTGACTCTCAATACACACCATAAGTTTATGGAGCTTCACTGATCCTAATGACAGTGATGGAGCTCAATTTAAACTATTGGTCTCAGAATCTATATAGTTTGTGATACAAAATCTATACTACAGAAAATTGAATTCTATCTATAATCAGATTCTATTTAGCTACTAATTGTTTAGAACTAGATCTGCAGTCTCTAAATTTAATCTGTTTGGATATCGAACTATGTCTATACACAGAGGCTACTTATTATCGATTTCTAGCAGAAGTATCTTGTTAAATACTTCATATATTTGTACACTAATCAATATACTAGTGGGTATATCAATTGATACATAGAATGTATAGAAAAAGATTACAGTAGTAGCTATGGAGTATACTTAAGCTATTCGCTAGCTAATTTCTGTAGATCTCCATATCCACAATTCTTGATCTGGTTAGAAACTCTAAGTACTTTATCTATCTTGTAGTTGTGCTAGATCTACAACTCTGGAGCTCATTTACTGTGTTACTATGTATACAGTTGAATGTGTACAACTATTTTGAATTGAGTAATCAGGATAGAAAGAGCATCTCATCTGTTCTTCTACTGGTTCAGTATATTGTTGGTGTACTGCTTGATATATTGGTAGCCTGTATGGTGATGAACCTTATACACAACACGTATCTCTTGATATATGATCTACAAAGTTCTCGAGAATTTCGTGGAAATATGTATAGGGGGTCTAAATTAAAATAAGACGCGTTAACAGGACTGTATCTTTGTTCCTATACTACCTTCTAAAGCTCTGTATATATTGGTAGGATCTATTCCATTATATACTGTTACCTCTATACAGCTTCTCTTTATAATCTGTATAGCTATTGGATCTAATAATTCATATCCTCCTGCTTCATATCTCTGACTAAGCACTTCTACAAGCTTATCAACAGTTACTACATCAAGTTTTCTTGCATCATTATACTTTCTGGGATCTTTATCGTATACACCTTCTACATCTGTTGCATAAAGTAACCTCTTTATCCCAAGAGATTCTGCTACAACAGCAGCTACTCCTGCTGTCGATTGTCCTGGCTGAAGACCTCCTACAACAACTATCTTATTTGTGTTCCAAGCTCTCTGGATTTCATCTATATTTCTCGGTATAGGTGTATAGGCATTGTCTCCTATAGCTAGAGCTAGTAGAAGTGCATTGACTCTCGCAATCTCTATACCAACTATATCGGCTTGAGCATCGTTAAGTCCTAGAGCTTTAGCACAAGTTATGTAGTTTCTAGCATATCTTCCACCACCAACAACAACAGCTATACGATAGCCTTCACCATATAGTTTATTCATTATATTTGCATAGTCTTTGACTATAGATGGAGCTTCAGGATTCAAGAGTTTGCCAGATATTTTTACCAAGATCTTTTTAGTCAATCCCAGCCCCAGACTGTGGAGAGTATTGAGAACTATAAATATGTTCAGTATCTAATGAATCACGAAAACTCTATATGCTGTACAGTTGCTAGATCCATACTGGATGATGTTAATCCCGACCGCTCCCGATAAGATGAGGTTGCGGTGGCTGGCTGACGAAACGTTTATTGATACCATGTCTAGAAGTCATGAATAGTGGCTAACCATTCCATCTAAAAACATTACTAAAAGCTTTGGTAATGTTTAGAGAGCAAACAATAGATCTCACAAATCTATTGAGATTGATTCAATAGATTTGTTGAGAACACAGAATTACATTAATGCTATCTATATAAAATATGTGTCTAGTTTTCTGAATATAATGATGTAGTTTAGGATATGTCTACAAAACTTTTGCAGCTTCTTCTAGTAATGGATCAAGGAATCTATTTTCATTGTCTATTATAGAGTGATTTCTTAGTGTATATAGAATCTCATATATAACTCTATCACTTATAGACTTGCCCTCAGATTCCTCGAGCTTCTTCTTCAATTTTCCCCATTCTCTTACACCTAACGAAAGCAACCTTAAAACCATCCTATACCTTTCTCTACTTACTCTATAGTTGATAAAATTCTCAAGCTCTTTCTTAGCCATTTCTACAGCATCTCTCCATATATCATCCATATTCTTACCTTGAAATACAGTTGAATAACCATAGTATGTAAGCCAACCAATTATACCATCCAATTTATCCACTGCTTCATTGATTCTGTCTATACTTACATCATAGTTTACTTCATTAAAGCCCTTCACTAAGAATTCTACAGCTTCTTCTCTTCTAAGTCTCCTAGTCTTAACCTCTAGATAAGCTCTACCATATAAAGGTGCTTCAGGATCTTTTAAGAAACGGTATATAATACCCATCTCTGAACCACTAATAATGAACGAGATATTCTTTAGGTGATCGTAAGAATATGCTAAAGCGTTTTGAAGAGCCATCCCTATACCTCCAACAGCTCTCTGAAGTTCATCAAAAACCATCACCACCTTCACTCCATGTTCTTCAGCAACTCTATCTAGAGCTGTAAACAGTTGTGTAAGAAGGGGTCTATCTCGACCCCAGCTAAACTCTATACTTATCCCAGAAATAGAGACGCCCTTCACAATACTCAAGATCTTTACCAACGATTCATAGAAACCTCTAAACCTAGATATCCTTGAAACAAATTCCGATATACTTACAGAAAGGGTTTCGTAGAGATCTCTCCAAGATCTAACAAATCCCCTTAGATCAACAAATACGTAAGGGATACTGGACTCCTCAAGAACAGTCAGTATCAGAGATGTTTTACCTGTTCTCCTAAGGCCAGTAACAACAAGTAGAGGATGCCCCAGAAACTTCTTCAACATATTGAACTCTTCATCAAAATCGAAGAGATCTTCTTTTCTCCTCTTAGGTTTTGGGTCAAATAACATTCTTTCGCACCAGAATAAGCTTCCGTACCGAAAGCTTAAAATCTGTAACACTAAATAACTATATGTGTCAATCGAAATCATCATCATTCTGGGTGAAAGAAAATCAAATTCTTGCATTATTGCCAGAAATACTGTAAAATGATTAATTTAGTTTATGAGTAATCATTATCCATTTAGAGAAAATTGAATCAGAAGATATCCGACCTAGGTACCTTATTAATTACGGAGCACTCTAAGCAATGTTCAAGATGTAAGAACCCAATTATTGGTACATCAAGTTCAACTGCCTATAAATGATGTATGTCTAATAGTCCTTGGATCTACATAAAGATTCAGTTCGTCACGGGATCCTCATCTCTTTGTCTAGGTTTGGAGCGGCTTCATCATCACGTTAACTACTGGTTACAAGGATATTAAGCTATAGATAGGGTGTAATATTGGTGTTAAAGGGTTGATACATAGTGAATTCATCATCTATTGATGTATCTCCATAAGTAGAGCCTCTTTGGCTCTACATCTATTCCCAGTCTCTCTAAATTCATGTAGAGATTAAGCAAGGCTTCTTCATCGCTTTTAGCTTGTTTTGGTGGATACTTGAAGTAGAACATAGAAGCCCACTCTGGTGATCCATACACATCCTTGTCCATTAAGGCTTTAGCCAGTCTTACAGTATCTATAAGTATTGATGTAGCCATAGCTTTATCGTCTACAACAAGCTTCAGGTCCACTGTTATAGGCATTCCCATGAATGTTCTAGCCTTAATGTATATATAGGATACCTTAGTGTTCCCTAGAAAAGGTATATATCCGCTAGGTCCTGCAAATAGATTGTCTAGAACTGCTTCAGGATTATTTTGTGTTGAAGCTACAGCCATAGTCTTTGATACCTTTTTGCTTTTCAATCTCTCATGGGCAAGCATGTTCTTGAAGTCGGTGTTCCCTCCTACGTTAAGTTGGTAAGATTCTACTATTTCAGCTCCTCTCATAGCTATAAGGCTTGCAAGAGCTCTATGGATAATTGTAGAACCTAGCTGCCCCTTTATATCATCTCCAAGTACAACAGCTCTATGTTGCTCGAATAATTTCTGGTATACAGGATCACTTGCTATAAACTCCGGTATACAGTTTACATAAGATGTGCCAGCTCTTGCTGCTACTTCAGCATAGAATCTAGAAGCTTTTGCGCTCCCTACTGGTAGTAGATTTACAAGTACATCTACTCTATAGCTCTTGAGCTCATCTACTAATTCATCAGATGTGGGTTCTGGATATTCAGCAGGTTTAAAGTCGTTTACCATATGCTCTGCCACACCATCTAGTATTTTACCCATTCTAACAATAACGTTCTTTCTAGGTATATCGACCAGCTTTGGAACCATATTTGGGTATGATAATATCGCTTCCCCTAGGTCTTTTCCTACCTTCTCTTTAGATATATCGATGGCATATACAACATCTATATCGTTGGGTCTGTAGCCACCTATGGTTTCATGTATGGTACCGAAAACTTCCTCACGGGTTTTAGCATATTCTATTGCTTGGATAAACATAGATGCTATATTTCCTACACCTACTATTCCTACTCTAACCATATTTTTACCCACAAATATTTTCTGCGATAAATACTGTATCAAAAGATATATAAAGCTTTCTTGAGTATTAATCTTGTTGAGCGTAATGGTTCAATCTAAAGCTTTAAAGAGACTCATTAGAAAGGTAACAATAGAGACTCTTTGGCTTTACATAGCTCGTATACTACATGATTCTGAGCCTATGAAAGCTTACGATGTTAAGAAGAAGTTGCAGGAAGTTTTCAATATCAATCCTCCAACAATAACCGTCTACACAGTAGTTTACAGAATGAATAAGGAGGGTCTTCTAGACACCATTAGAATTGGTGGTGAGGTACTCTACAAGTTATCGGATAGAGGAAGAAAAGAGTTCTACGAAGCTCTAGAGTTTCTTGAAAAACTTGTAGATAAATTAAAGATCTAGATCGATGATCTGAAAGCACAATCAGCATCACTAGCTCTTTAAATATCTGTATTTAAGTCTTGATATGAGTCCACTCGTCCTTATAGGTATAGCAATACATGAATCACTGTCCTTCTCTAGATGTCCTATCGTTAAAGCTAGAAGTGTATATATAACACAGATAGCTTCGCCTCGAACTCTAATTATTGCACGTTTTTTCTCAGGTCTATATGAAACTATATCTACGTTACACCTATACCTAAGTATAGGTCCTAACAACTTATCTATGGATTGTTTTACGTGTTCCGATAACGTCTCAAAACCACTATCTAAGCAAACGAACTTAACAAGGACATAACGTTTAATCCTTCTATACTTTTTATGTAGAACTATATGGAATCCTATTTCATCTAGCAAAACCTTAGTGTATCTGTAGAATTTAGCATTCATTATAACAGTTAATACGATTGATATCAATGATAAAGTTAACGCTAGATATGCAACTGTTGTACTATTCATGTCTATGTCCATGGTGTATCAACACCACTAAGTCTTTAACCATCTCTGTATGAGATCCATTGGGTAGAGCTCTAGCATTAACCTACGTTCTCTTCTAGAGAAACCCATAGAATATAGAACAAGATCTATGTGATTAACTAGAATGGCTTTCCTAACGTTTGGGCTAGAGGCTGAAGGAATTACAGCCACATCGTTTTTTAATGCTTTTTCGATTACTGTGCCTAAATAGTAGAACTCCTTCTCTACATCAATATTTGGATGATTTATTAGATGTGTAAGGAATTGATATAGATGTATCTCTATGTATCTAGGCGTAGGAGTTTGAGCCATAACATTTATCTGAGACTCATCAATAAATTTAAGACTGTTTGGAGTTAAAACTATCGTTACTGTTGTACCCAGTTTAGCTAATCTCCTAGCTGATACAGTATCACTAGGTATACAACCATTCAATAAATATCTCGATTTTTTTAAACAAGTATCTATAGTATCTTCAGATACTTGATGTATAGCTCGTGGAACTATGGCTATGGTTACCCTTGTGCTATTTAGTGTATCTATGCATTTCTTTAGAAGTTCTGAATTGAATCCAAAAATTATTGCACTATCTATCTCTAAATGCTTAATCATGTCTAGACATTCGCTGTAGGCTAAATACAAGTTAAACACTTCTATATACACCATCTTTAATCAGATTCTCTAGAAGATTTCGAGCAGCCTCCAACGATTTTTCAACTGAAAATGAGATAGAGACTCTAATAGCATCATCGCCATCGTATACAGCTATATTACCCATATATGCTTCCTGCTTGCTTAACCTCATGAAAAACTCATTGGACTTTTTGTTGTAACGTACATCAATCGTGTTAATGATCAGATTCCTATCTGTTTCTTTCAACATTTTCAATAGATATTTTAGCATCTCTACAGCTTCATCTCCTTCTAGAACTATCTTGAACCTAATTATGGGATTACCATGATATCCGTATAGCGTTTCCTGCTCTATATTAATACTATCTCTCAAGTTTGGAGGAAATACATTGAGTAACGCTTGCTTAACTTTCTCCACATCTTCTGTTGCGTGGCAATGTGTCGTTATAATAATTCTAGATAGAGTTGCTTTGCGCATGTTGATCATCTATACAGAGGCAACGATCTTTATTATAGAATCATCTTGCAGTATGTAGTCTTTTCCTAATTTTTGTTTTGTTCGAGCATCTATAGCGTATATAAAGTGTTTCCCTAGGTCGCTATGAACCATGTAGGCTAGATCTAGTGTTGTTGTACCACGTGGTACTAGGTATGCGTCTGGTAATATGTTGCCCTTACTATCAGTAAATTTGTTATGATCTTCAACTGGATACACAACAATCATGTTCAAAGCTGTGAATACAGTCTCGTTTAAAGTTCTTTGCACACCTGTACTTCCATAGAAATCCATTATCTCCTTAATTATTTCTAGAGCCTTTATCTCGTGTTGAGTGAGACTATTCTTATCAACGATCCTGAATTCACGATCCCCTGGTAAGTAGTCTATAGAACCTTTAGTTACCGCTTTTCTTAATATGAGTTCACCTAAGGCGGTTACAGGTATTATCAATCTATTAGGTAATCGCCTAATAACGCTCTTAAGCATATCTCTTGCCTCAGGTATATCTATCTTATTTGCGGCTATAACTATGGGTTTGGCCTCTAGACGTAGCTCATATACGAACATTCTTAGCTCTTCTTCTCTCCAGCTAGAAGGTTTAACAGAATCCAATTTTGTTTTCGTTAATGTTTTTGCTACATGATCTCTCTTTATGGATAGGCCTGTAAGCCTTTGTGTTAATGCATCTATAACTTGTCCTATATTCATGTTGTCTAGAGATCTTGCAAATCTAGACCAATCTCTCGAAATTATGCTGTACATCCATTCATCATACTCAAGTTCTATCGAGATTATATCTTCATAGGGATCTCTATAACCAGGTTTAACAGGTTTTCCATCTTCATCTGTAGAACCAGAGATATCAATGACATGTATTAATGAGTCGGCCTGTCTAATAACATCAAGAAACTTATTGCCTAATCCACGCCCTTTTGAAGCATCTTTGACAAGACCAGGTATATCGACTAGGGTTACAGGTATGAATCTTTCTCCCTTTATGCATAAAGACGATACTGGTACGCATTTAGGTAAACCCAGTTCTTGATGAACACATTTCTTTCTAATGTATGCTACACCACTACGGGGATCTAATGTAACAAATGGTCTATTTTCTATAGCAACAGGTATAAGTGTAGCTGCGGAAAAGAATGTAGATTTACCAACATTTGTTTTTCCCAGTAGCCCTATCGAGATTTTCGGTATCAATATGTCTAGCACCACATATCTACAGTTTCATCACAGCTTAAAACTTATTACATGCTTAGTTCAGTCTAAGCATCTGTAGGGTGAAGCTAGTGACAAAATCCATGTATCACTACATAGCTGTACTGTGGAGGGAACATGGCGAAGAACATGAAAAACTGATTAAAAGTAGACTTATTGAATGGCGTAGAGAACCGTCAATAGTGAGAATCGAGAAACCCACGAGACTAGAGAGAGCTAGAAAACTAGGCTATAAAGCTAAGCCTGGATTCATAGTAGTGAGGGTGAGAGTAAGAAAAGGTGGTCTTAGAAAACCTAGACCTAGATCTGGTAGAAGACCTAAGAGAATGGGTGTATATGGTCATTCGCCTAAAAAGAGTCTAAGACTTATTGCCGAAGAAAGGGCTGCCCGTAGATACAGAAATCTTGAGGTTTTGAATAGTTACTATGTGGGTGAAGATGGTCTATATAAGTATTATGAAGTAATATTAGTGGATCCGCATCATCCCGCGATACTTAATGATCCAGATATAAACTGGATAGCTAATCCAAGTCAAAGAGGTAGAGTGTTTAGAGGAAAAACATCAGCTGGTAGAAAGATTAGAGGCTTAATAAGAGCCAGAGGTATTAGAGAAACCCATAGACACAAATGGAGAAAGAAGCAGAAAGAGAGGATACTCAAGAAAAGACATGAAGCCAGACGTGGTGCAAGTCTTGTTGCTCCTAAAGAGGTATATAAAGAGTTAGGAATAAAGAAATAACTTTTATTTTAACTGACTTTACTACACCTCATTGCTCTAATGGGTCTATGTACAGAAATAGTGGCACATTTTGTGGTGAGAAACGAGCTACAGCTTCACCTTGATTACATAGTGTGAGGGCCTTTTCGATAGATTTATTAGAAAGATTAAGATATCGTCTAAGTCTTTGCCAATACGCTATCGAACTTGATGCCATAGATATAAGACCTCCACAACTATTAACTATAGTATCAGAATAAGGATAAAGATCATCAATTCCTTGTGTAGCCATAAGTATGGACAAACCAAAACTTCTACTATATCTCGTCAATACTGTGATAAAATCTTCAGCTAAATATGGTAAAGCATGCCAGAGCTCATCAATAACCATAATGATTTTAGGAGTTGTAATCAAGCTGTAACCGAGTTCCTCCAGAATAAATCTCGTCGTGTATAGAATGACTGCAGCGCTATCGACTTTATTTCTAAGGAAGAGAGACTTTAAGTTAACTACATAAGTTTTCTTACTATTTTGTATAGCCAGTGGATGCTCATTAACATCAAGATATACGTTAAACAGTTTCATAGCCGTTTCCAAAGCCTCCTCGATATCTCTATCCAACAATATTTCCTCACTAATCGTTAAACTATCATTAATATCACTACACTTAATACATGTTTCTAGAAGAATTTTTTGGAGAATTCTCTGTTTTGTTGGGTGTAGAGAAAACACCTTAGCAAGTACATCAACAACAGTATTCACAGACTCTAGCTTCTGATGTTTATCGTCATGACAAAAACAGAGAGGTAAGGATGTTTTAACAGGATCTATTACAAAGATATCTTTATAGTTATATAAGGTTAAAATATCTGAATACTCATTTTTTACATCCATAAATATTGCGCATCCTGCATAACGGTTCTTAAACCTGTTAGCTATAGCTGCTAGAGTCAATGTTTTTCCACTACCTGTAGGCCCTATAACAAGGATATGAGGTGAAAAAGATCTAGATATATCCCAGTATATATTGCTACCTGATACAATATCTATACCTACGTATATTCCATTATAATCATTTTTATTGCTCATGAATAGCGTTAAAGGTATAGAGATAGTATCGAGAAGAGCGATTTTTCTACGCAATCTATGGTGAACGAAAATTGAGGAAAATTTCAGCATAATGAGTTTCAAGTAAGGGTTCTAGATCTATATCGAGAACATTTTTTGCTTTGTAAGCCACATTGTTGATATTGTCTGAATCAACTCTATTACTACATATCATAGCAATAATGTTTGAGCTCTTTACAGGTTTTATACCCATTAACACTCGCTTCCTAATATCAAGCAACTTCTCGATGTAGCTACGCAATCTAGTATTAGCTTTATCAAGTTCAAGTTCTACAAGCTTCATTTGCATCATGTGATTTAGTTTAGAGAGGTATTTATTGACATCTACAGGTTGAATATCTGTATAGAAGATTGTTTGACAGAATTCTGTGTTAAATACATCAAGAAACTTCTTTAGATTGTATACATAGTCTAGATAAGTTAGTTCATGTATATTGATAGACCAGTCCTTAATCCTATACAATGCGACAAGATACTCATTACATTTGAAGACTCCGGGCTTGATGCCTCTACAACTTGTTCTACCACTTCGACAACCTGTAATTAGATTTAATCCTTTTTTTAGCATATCTTTAATCATGATGAAGTACATTGTAACGTAATTTGTAATCGTTTCTAATCCCTAGTACCTTAGAAAGTTTTAAAGCGTTAGCGTAAGCTCTTCTGAATATTTCACGCAGATTGATAGGAATCATGTAGTTACTTATTCTGCCGGTTGATTCATATGCTACCAGTTGAAGATTGGATCCCACAAGGTCGTATAGATCTACATCTATTTTTAGGTTCTTCTGTGTGCTCGGTTGTATATATTCCACTGTACCTCTACTGGTGACAATGGTTGTCCCTACGTTCTCGCAATGGTTAACAATGCCTAATTCTAGACAAAGTTTGTTATTCAGAGTAAGTCTAGGGTTTATTAGATCAATACATTTTTTAGGTATCGATATGTGGGGTACACCATAGGCATACTTTACGTGAATCCTATTGCTATGTTCTTCTATACTGGTTCTAAACTCAAGTATTTTATATGGAGGTATGATAATGTGTTTTCGTGCGTCATTGATCTTGAACTCTATATCAAAATATAGTACTTTTTCACAGGGAGTAAGATCAACACACATATTCCCTTTTTGTTCTAATAAAGTATTAGTGCATACTACTAAAAGATTTACAGGATCTAGTACGTCTTTGAACTCGCTGAAGTTCTCGAGTACGCATAGGAGGTTGTTTTCGATTTCTAGAAAGTTAGCTAAATTAATGTTCTCTATATTCGATCTGTCTATTGCAAACCCAAAATCTATATCTCTACCTTTACTAGATAGAAAAACGGTATACCCCTCCTTTAAAAGTCTAATAAACTTCCTAAAGTTAGTTGCATCGTAACCTATCCTCCTTTCTATATGTTCTGTTTTCCACAGTATAGTCAAAAAATTTAGGTTATTATCTACATTACTAGCTTCTATGGGTATCACATATTCGTCAATAACCAAGAGTTTATACACTTTAGGAATAGATTGAAAGTATAATGAAGTATTTTGTCTAGAATTATCTATGTAATCACTGGTATAAGGTTTGCATGGTGTAGGAATGTAGTTTTCAATGCTCTCACCATCAGCTATTACGCTAAATGCATCTACTTTATGGAATCTGGTAAGAGAGGCAAAATTTCTATTGAGTAGAATTGATGTAATGTATCCCCGCATGTATATAGACTTACCATAGTTTTTGCGCAAGACTGTACTCTTTATATTGTATTTTGAGGCTATGTTTTCAGCTTTGTCAATAATAATCCTTCCTAGTATATCAATACATACGACACTTTTATCAGTAAGAGGTCTGCACTTAACAAGGTATCTAGGTATGGATGATAGTTTTTCTAGATATATACCGTTATGGTTTAGATCGACACTATATACATCTATACAATTCTTTTTAAATATAAACAAAAAGGTGTCCACTAGAGTAGCAGAATAAACATTTTCAGCTTTTAGCCTCAGGTATACAAGATTATTCATGAGATTAAATACGTAGACAAAACCTTCATAAACCACTAAAATACTGTTCATGTTTTCGTTTACATCAAAATCCTTTAGCTTATTAACATCTATTCGTGCTACTTTTCTTAAAATCTTCTTCTCGATATCGTATAAAGCCATGATATTTCCATTCGATATACCTAAGATAATGTTGTTCTCTAATAATGATAGAGGCTTAAACCCATGTACAACATCCACTAACGACATTGATTTTAGATCATACACATAATTTCTTTCATTATCTATTTCTATAGATCCAACGTTATTGATCATGTATCCGCGAATATATTTGGTATTTTCATAATCACGGAAGGCATTTGATCTTAAATTCATTCCGTAAATTTTATTACTAATGAATATTTCTGATAGAGAAGAATCACAGACACATAAAGAAATTCTATGGTAATTATTACTGTGGTAGAGTTTGTTGCATTGGTTACGTGGCTCGAAATAGATACCTTCTTCAGTTACGTTAAGTTTGTACAACGTTCTATCATTCGAGACATAAATAGCATGATTAATCAGAGGATGCATGTAGCGTATATCTATGTCTATACTATCTACATCAAAGACATGTATTCCTTTATCGATGGATCCTCTAACGACTTTTATGGATTTGTTCGTAGTTATGTCCGTTATTAAAGCTGATGACTTGTCTAATACTATCGCTTTACAGTTGTTACACGGTATCTTGTAATAAGGATTGGAAAAGTGATCTGATGCTATAGAGTATAACGTTATATAACCGTGTGGTTCTGCAACAATAAAGGGGGTTAATGCAATATCTATTTCCTCGCTATATTTGTCGTATAATATCGGAGGATGAAGATGCAATGTAGTGCTCTTTAGTTCTAAAAGCACGTATCGGCTAGTCTTATATAGCTTGATATCTAAGTTCTGAGGGTCTATCAGTTTTTTCTTGAATTCTATAATTGTAGGCAATGTAGGCATAGTGTGCAATCCGAGATAGATGTTCATTTATATAATGTTAAATCAATTCTTTTATTTGTAGTTTATCTAAAATAGTTCTCAAAGGTGTGAGAAAACATTGGTGAAATCCTTGGATGCTCGTGAGAAGCTACTCAAGATACTTATCTCATTGAAAGACAGGATAGCATCTCCTAGTGATATAATAGCTGCAACAGGTTTGCCAAGGTATGAAGTGTTAGCGGCATTCCATATACTTGAAGCATTAAATATTGTTGAACTAGTCTATATCAGAGGAAATTATAAGCTTTACAAGCTATCTAGTGAAGGAGAGAAGCTGATTAAGGTTCTAGAAAAAGGTGAAAGGTGTAGTATTGAGGTAAAGTCTACTGATGGAGGAAACAATGTAGAGATACTAGAAGTAGAACAAAATAATGCTAATATTGCTGAAGCTGTGTCTTGATGTAGAATAAAAACTGTTTATTCATGATAATTGATCATCAATGGTTACGTTATGTAGTAAGGCCTTTTATCTTGTGTTTGTTCCTGTCTCTGTACATATCGATTTATTATATCTTGAATTTTGTTCTCTATTGTTGTTCCTTTCTCTACAAGCTCATTTGTATCTATGCCTAACTGCCAGACGCTATTTAACAATTCTATAATCATTTTGGCTGCAGTATAATCAATATAATTCATTTCAACAATACTTCTCCAAGTCTCACCCAATAGACAGACAGCTTTTATATTGAATTGTCTAGCCCATCCAACCATTATTCCATTTAATCCGCTTATAACACCTCCAGTTAGTGGTACAGCTCCTTTAGCTATATACTTCTTAATGGTTTCTATATCGTTTCCTACAATGTATACTCTTCTTAGATGTGTTATAGCTTCTGAAACGAAAGCAGCAGCTGTTATAAGTTCTTTAACACCAAAGCTACTTAATTTAGATGCTATGAATCTGCCTAAGCTATGCTGACCTTGATCGCTTATAGGCTGCATTTCACTTGTTATCACCAATATCCCTAGGTTGTTAATTTCCGCAAAACTAATCTCTATATTAAGAACATCAGCCTCTCCTTTATCATTTGAAATTAGATGTGCTGGAAAGCTGTAACCGTATATACGGGCAATTACTTCAGTATTTAAGTAATTCTTAATATGTTCGGCTACAGTCTTGCCAACAAATCCCATACCCGGAAAACCAGCTATAGCTACTGTATTATTATTCTGAGGTGTATTTTTAAGCTTCTCTAGCACCCACATAACATATACACTGTATAGAGCTGTTCTTTCAGAATTTAAAAACATAGATAAAGTAATTTACCATACTAAAGACTCTATCACGAAATAAGACGAATCAGTGATAGTAAAATTTATAGTAGTGTAATGATTTACAATATTATTAGTGGAAATGATATGCAATTCACCTAAGTATGCACAGCTGATCAATACAGTGTAAACTGATCGTAATTTAATCAGAACGTAAGGTATAAAACCTCTGGCATATAGAGTAGTGTTTTGGATATGGGCCCGTAGCTCAGCCAGGTAGAGCGCCCGGCTCATAACCGGGTGGTCCGGGGTTCGAATCCCCGCGGGCCCATAACTTTTATTTAATATGTGTTCTAAGGTCATTAGTAGCATTAGTATGTAAATATAGAACACAAAGATTCTTTATGTTAATTGAGAGCAACATCTATGTAATGTTGCTACAAAAATTTAAGCTCAACTCTATTTGTAAACCATAGGTGACCAGCATAGTATCATTAAGTAAGATTAAGTTTGTGAGAATTATTGTTTCACTAACTTTGACATTATCTACTTTTTATTTGCTAACGTTACGATACTTTAGTGATATTCAATTACTAAGAGGAAGGATGACTGTAGAGTTAATGCCAATAACGAACATCCTTCTATTTTTTTCAATTGCTCTACTTATTATTCGTGATATAGTTTCGATAAAGGCTCTTTATAGAGAGGTTGTATCCATTATATTATTCATAGTATCATCACTGTATTCATTCTTGGGTTCTTTGATAGACATATCTCGACTTATGCCACAAAGCTTTATATATATTCCACCAGCGTTTATATTAATTGAATGTAGTGTAAAACCTAGCTGTGGTACATTTGGTGCATTAACTATAAGCATACCTCTCGGAATTTCATTCACAATATTCATCTATATCGTGTACGAGATCTTTGTAACATACAGAACACGCACTATTGAACAAACTAGCGAAATTATAGGCGGGAGAGATTTTCAAAATATACATAATAATGTAGGTTAGAGGAAAAATCAATGAACTCTGCATCATTATAACAGAATCTGTTGTAGCTATTACAGATCTTTCTTCTCTCGAATACTCTATTATTCTCTTATCTGGTGTTGAAGTCAATTCATATGAAGATGGTATATTACCATAGCCTAGAATTTCGATGAATCTTAGTACGTGATTAAGACTAAAACTGATATTTTTATCTGCAACAAGGATTATGGCATTGGGTTTAAGGTCTAGAATAATGTTTGCAATGATCTTCATAGCTTTCTCGATATACTTAGAATCTTCTACACGTAATTTTGATCCCCTTAAATCTCTAGGAACACAATCATCACACAAATATACTTCTCCTTTCTGAAGCATATTTATAGATGAGATCAAAACATTGTAAAAATCTACGATTAGTTTAAATCCATTCAATTTTTTGCAGAAAAACTTCTTATTAATTTCAGCTACATAATGTTCAGAATGTACACATCGGTAGAGAAGCAATCTATCTTTGCTACTCAATGTATATCTAGCTGTAACAATATTTAATGATGCTTTAACAGGGTAGCGCTTTGTTAGTAGGTATCTATAGTCATAGGCAGCTTCGTATATTTCTTTATCAAACTTAGATGGAGTTTCCATTATATAAACCTCACCATTGGGAACTCATTCTACTTTTCTCAAAAATTTTAGCACTAGGTGTTTAATGTTGTAGCTCTGTAAAAAATAGTATCAAGAATCATTAAGTCGTCACATAAAGGTATTACAACAATAAGTTTTTCAGTCTTGTAAGCATCACTAAACTAAGCTATGTACAAAGAGGAGAAATCATGTTTAATGGACTCGAGTTCGAGGAAGAACTAGAACGTATCGAAGAAGAATTAAGAGAATACGAAACAAAAACCCAGCATCAAGAACATAAAGTTGATAAATCGTTAAAACAGACCTCAAAGTCTACAGGTATAACACGGGTTTCTACAGGTATTCTTGAACTTGATCAAGCTCTTGAAGGTGGCATTCCCAAAGGGTCTTGGGTTGCTATAACCGGTGAACCTGGTACAGGTAAATCTATTTTGTGTATGCATTTCGCTTGGGCTGGTTTAAAGACGGGAGATCCTGCCGTCTATATTACAACAGAAGCAGAATTTAGAGACGTTATTAGGCAGGCTAAACAATTCGGTATGGATTTTGAGCAGTACAATATATACG
Source organism: Ignisphaera sp. (assembly GCA_038831005.1). Taxonomy (NCBI): domain Archaea; kingdom Thermoproteati; phylum Thermoproteota; class Thermoprotei; order Desulfurococcales; family Desulfurococcaceae; genus Ignisphaera; species Ignisphaera sp. The sequence goes on along the minus strand of JAWBKZ010000004.1, from coordinate 134,075 downwards.
ATATATCGAGCTCTAAAGAACCTCAAGAAACTCCAAACATAGTTGTTATAGATATTTTTGGTCTACTTAGGGTAGCTAAACAGATTAGCGAGACTACATCGGTAGATGCTGAGTTTGTTAGAAAGAGAAGATTTGCAGCACTATATGTAAAGACACTTATAGCATCCATAAGGAAGGCCTACAGAATCCTTGGCGTTCTGAAAGAAGGTGGAAGATCACCTATAAGACATATCAGATTGATTATAGATTCGATGTCTGCCTTTTGGGCCGATAAACCTGCTATGGCTAGAAGATATAGCTATGATCTAAAAGTATCTACACATAGAGAAAACGTAACAGCATATCTAGTTAGTCAGTACGCAATGACTACGAGATCAACATTTGGGTTTGGGTTAGAGCACATAGCCGATGGAGTACTACACCTATGGATGGACGATGTAGAAAGTAGCAAGGAGGTTAGGAGATATATGATAATCAAGAAAATGAGGATGACAAATCATGAGAGGCACGCATTTAAATTGGATATAGTGCCAGATAAAGGTGTTGTACTTTCACCTCTATAGACTATTAGGTTAATATTAGAAGTTGTTTTAGCCGGTTTGTTCAGAATGTAGAGAAGTGCTATGATGGTATGCTTTATCATACTTCATTACTATAGCAATAATTTTGTTTATGAGTTCCTCGACATTTTTAGCAAAAGCGTAAAGACCTTGTGGAGTGTATAGTACGTAATTACAATTCCAGTAAGTTTCGATCAAGAGGTCTGCTGGAACAACCTTAGAATATATAGAGTAATCACCATTAATTACGGTTATCAGGTATTGTGCATTGTTATGCAAAGCTAAGAAGAGAATACACCTAGCCCCTTCTTCAATTACGTAAACCTTCTTAAAGCTTTTTTCTAGTAGTGTTCTTATATAGACCGAATTATAGTTCATGTTATTATACCAATATCGAAGTTTTCTGGGTTCTGATAGAACTCAGTACAGTTTTAATACTTAAAAACTTAATCTAAGGACGTCTTTTTAGTAATCAGTAATAACTGTAAGCTATTGATATACATTTAATGTACAGGTAGGGATCAATGTTAGACGAGAGAGCCTTAAAGTACTATAGAACATTAAGGATACCGTCGGGTCTTTCTAGTCCTTCAAAATACCTCTATACATTCATTCTGACAGTATTAATTCTAATCTATGTACTAATGTGGTATAGCAATAGAATAGATCTAAAGGAGACAGCATCAACATCTATAATTCATACAATGTTTATTGTATTCTTACCACTTTACATAAAGTTATTAATACCTTACACAAGAGCTAGACAGGCTATAAATATGGCTTTTTTTCTTCTGGTTCCGGGAATACCTCTTGAATTGCTGGGAGCTTTAGCAGGGATCTATGGGTTGGCCTACATTGTCATACCATTGTTAGGTGTTATTGTATTAAGGAGTTTTACAGGATCGCGGTACAAATCATATACGGTAATTGTATACACATTAACCGCGGAATTTCTGTTCATGATATTTACGGATAGGTTTATGTTATATAGAATTGTTGTTAGGTTAATCATATCGTCTCTGCCAATAGCTATATCACTGTATTTTGTGAAAATCATATCTAGTAGCCATAGAGAGCTAGATATATTTAAGATAGCAAATGCTTGGATAAAGTCAATGCTTTTAAATACTGATGAAGACTTCTCATTAGCACTCAATTCTATAAGTCAGGAATCAAACATTGTTACACATATAATATTATTTAGAACAAAATCAAAAACAATTGCATATCTAGTACCAGAGATTCATTTTGGACCCTTTAGGAATGTTGGTAGCTCAGCAATACCACATATGTTTGATCAACTAACAAGAGATACCACCATAGTTCCCCTAGTTTTCCATGGTGCGGGATCTCATGAAAGAAACATAGTTAGCGTTAATGAAAGTCAGCGATATGTTAAGGAAGTTGTTGATAGATTGAATTCAATGGACGAATTTACAGAAGACATACTGTATAGACCCTTTAGGGTTCATGATAATCATTTCGAGGCGTTTGTATTTCAAACAAATAATGCATCCTTTATAGCTATTTCAACACCAATAGTAGGTAATGATGATATCCCATTTGAAGTTCAGCTAAGGGCTTTAGAGCTTGGAAAAATGTATGGATTAAGAGATGTAGCCATAATAGATTGTCATAATGTTAAAGGAACACCTATAGAGGATTCAAATGCATATGAAAACATAATATTGTCATCGTTATCAAGAAGTACGGGAGTCTGTAAAGGACTTGGCGCAGGTTATGGTGAAGCATATGTTAAAGGATATGTAGGTGGATTATGTAGTAACAAAGTTAAGGTTTTGACAATCAAGTGTAACAACTCCATGTACGCTATCATATATTTGTATGGCAATAATGCCCTAATTGGTGTTAGAGAAACATTGAGAAAACTAGCAATGGATATGGGATATACTGATGCAGAGATATTTACGGCTGATGATCATACATGTTCAGGTATTACATTTAAAGAACCATATCAAGCAATAGAACTGAATTTCCATCTAGTTAAGGCTGTCGAATTAGCATTAAAGATGAGTCTAAGCTCTATTGAGGATGCTACAATATATTCATCTAAAATCGCAGTTAAAAGTAAAATTGTAGGTCAAAAAATATTCGAGCTTCTTGAATTGGCTAAACTTGTAAGCCAAAAGATCATTAGGTATCTGCTAGCATCATTTTCTCTTGTATATATATTAACATTAATATTATGTCTTACATCAGTATTATTTCACTAAATTATATTATATGTATATACATATAGTTGAATGATCTATGTATGTCACACTTTTTATAAATATTATGCTGTAAGCAAATAAATCAGGGTGATATTCATGAGTATAACGATAGAAAAAATTGCTACATGCTTGGGTCAATCAATATCCGATGTCTATGGTAGAAAGATTGGTGTAGTTGTAGGTGTATACAGCGAAATTGATGGCAAAGTTACAGGAGTAGAGATTATGATAAATGATTCCACATATGAAACTATACCTGCAGAAAGATTAGAAAACAAAGATGACGGAATAAAGGTTTTGCCTGAATGGCTCGTAGAAGCTCAAAAGCTTGAGCGAAAGCTTGATATCTTGAGAAAGAGAATAAAAGCTCTCGAGGAACTCTATAAAAAGAACCAGGTTCCCCAACATGCATATAAAGAGCTTAAGGAGAAATTCGATAAGGAAATAAATAAAGTAAAGATCGAAACAAAATCACTTAAAGATGTCATAAGGAAAAGACAATACGATATAGAGAACTTCATTATACACATAGAGAAGGCTATGACAAACTTGATGATAAGCTATACTTCAGGCGAGTTACCCGAAAATGGCTTCAAAGTTTCTGCAGACTTTATGAGATATGCAAAACAAACAGCATTAGATGAGAAAAAGGATATCGAGAAGCACACATCTTTACTTTCCAAACTCGAAGAAGAACTTACTTCGGTACTCCAATCTTTCGAACCTGAAAAAGCTGATGAAATAGTGAATGTAAACATACAAAGTGGACCAATAGCTGTTAAGGTTACGAGCTAGAGAACATAAACGAATACAATATTACGAGGCAGGAATTTATGTCAACACCCGCAGGAATTTTTGACTCTTTTGCTAAACTAATAAAGATATCATCATCCAGAGATAAACAGAAGGGGGTACTTATATATCTATCATCATCTATTAATGAGCTTAAACTAAGGCTCGAGGAAGTCAAGAGAAGGTTGAAGGAAAGAGATGATGAGCTATTAGCTAATGCTGTGAAAGCTTTAAGTTATAACGATAGAGAAAGAGCAGCTATATATGCATCAGAAATTGTTGAGGTTAGGAAATTAGTAAAATTTGTCAATATAGCCTTGCTAGCTATAGAAAGGGTATTAGAGCGATTAAGAACAATGGATATAGTTAGTGACATGAAGACTCTCTCTACAGCTCTCGGCATACTTAATGAATTGAAGAATATGTTTACACCCACTATGCCAGAATTAGCATCAATGCTCGATACTATAGTTAGTAATACAAACTCATTAGTATCGTCTACACAAGCTCCTGAACCAAGTGTGAATATATTCATTAAAACAAAAGAAGTAGAAGAAATAATGAAAGAGGCGGAGTCTAAAGCTGAAGAAAATATGAGATCGAGTCTACAGCCTTTACCTATACAGCTAAAGAATATGATTGATTCAGTAAACAGAGAAGTAGTTAATAGAATACAAAGAGAAGAGAGATTCATAAGTAATAGAAGTTCTATTCCTACGGCTGTACCCACATCTTATTATAATCATAATGCTAGTAACAATTTAGAAATAAGGATATACCATTATATATTGAATAAGAATGGAATGTTAGATATAAATGAATGTGCAAAGACTTTTGGTATAACGAAGGATGAAGTAATAAAAATTCTCAAAAGATTAGAGGAAAAAGGATTTATAAGAATTACATGATTTTTATTATTTACTCTTAGAGTTAGGCAGTATATATAGTTCTGGGGTGGAAGAGTACCACTTGGTGAGTATATGAGTAGTAGGGAATACCTTGAAAGTCTGGCAAGGAAACACTTAAATGAGGCATTAATTAATGAAAAAATGGGTAATAAACTAGATGCTGCAAAAAACTATAGAAAAGCGGCAGAGATTCTATTCATGCTAGCAAACAATTACAGGAATGATACTATTAGCAATATGTATAGAAATATTGCTGAATCCTATATCAGAAAGGCTCAAGAACTAGAAAAAGAATCGCAAATCTCTATACCATTAGGAGGAGATAACGAATCCAAAGCCGATATAGAAGAATCAATCAAGGAGTTCATTGTAAATAAAAAACCTAGCATAAGATTTGAAGACGTAGTGGGGCTTGATGAAGTAAAGCAGACAATAATAGAATCAGTAATATATCCATATAAAAGACCAGATCTATTTCCTTTTGGATGGCACAAAGGAATACTCTTATATGGACCTCCAGGATGTGGTAAAACACTACTGGTTGCAGCCATAGTCAATGAAATTGAAGGGATTTTCATGTATATTAAGTCATCGAACTTGTTATCTAAATGGCTTGGTGAATCAGAGCGAAAGGTGTCAGCTATTTTTGATTATGCTCGTAAAGTAGGAAGAGAAAAACCTGTTATAGTATTTCTTGACGAAGCTGATGATCTGCTTGGTATGTATGAGCATGAAATTGGCGGGGAAGTGAGAGTCAGAAATCAGTTCCTTCAAGAACTAGATGGGCTTACTGAAAAAGGGGAAAAATACTTCATATATGCTATTGCAGCCACAAATAAACCATGGAAGCTAGACATAGGATTTCTACGTAGATTTCAAAAAAGAATATACATACCTCCTCCAGATACAAAGACACGAAAACATCTATTTGAATACTATACGAAATCTTTAAATGTGTCAAATGATGTTGATTTTGAAACATTAGCTGTACTTACGGAAGGCTATTCTGCTAGTGATATAAGAGACATAGTTTTAGAATCGTATCTTAGAACTATAAGGGAATTATTCCGATCTGGAAAAATAGATGGAAATCCAAGACCTATTGCCATGAACGATTTTACAGAGGTTTTGAAAAATAGAAAACCCAGTATTTCTCTAGAGCTATTGAAAAAATATGAAGAATGGTCAAAGAAGTATGGAACATGATTTTGTATTATATTGTCTATTATATGAACTACAAAACAAACATTATCCTCACCAATTCTAGTTAGAAATACTTAAGTAAAACTCTTCTAATAATCTAGTAATCCACCTTTAGTATAGTTAGTGGCACATAAGGTACATAGATTATTATAGTTCTGTATTATCATACATCACATTATTGTTTATCTTCGCAATTCTACTAGTTCAAGAAGTTCCGGGACAAACTTGAGGACATCATCTATGGTAACTATTCCTAATGCTTTTCCAGATCTATTTATTACTGGGATATGTCCATGTCCCGTCCCTATCATTAACATTATGACGTCTTTGAGGAGGGTATCCGGTTCAACTACTGTTACAGGTCTTGAGACTATGTCTATCATTTTCACAGCTTTTGTATCGAGATTCTTAGCTATAACCTTTATTATCAAGTCTTTAGCTGTAACAATACCCAGAACTACACCGTTATCATCTATTACTATTAATGAAGCTATATTGTACTGCTCCATAAGTTTTATACCTTCATATACCGTAGCTCCACCCCTGATTTGAATGGGATTCGGAACCATTATATCTGAAGCTTTTAGCACATTAGTCACCTAAATCTTACTTATAATTTACTACCAGTTTAACTACTTTACTTCTACCAGGCGTCTTATCAACGACTTCATTAATATTTACTGTTATTGCTATCTCATCAAGTTTTTTTGATTTTAAGAATTCAATGAAATTGTTTGCAATGCTCTGAGGATCATCATCTCCCGGAATTATGACAAAGTATGCTATAGTCCTCTTACTTATCACATCTTCAGGACCTATCAATATTCTAATCAAATTTTCATTTACTATCTCAATACCTATAGCTAACTTAAGTTCAATGTTTCTTAAATAGTTTCTCTCTCCATAAATCATATACGAACCTTTCTGAAGATATTCTCCTGAGGGTGGAGATAACGATATTTGAGATCCTTTTACCCAAAAAACATCAACACTAAATAACTTATTCTTCCATGCTTTACTATAACAAGCTGCTATTAGAGATGCCTCCTTAATGCTATCATAATCGACACTCTTTCCATAGGTTTTTATAACTACGGTACTTGCACCATGAACATCAGCATGAAGCACTATATCATCTGAATCAACCAATCTTCTTATAATTTTCATATTTTGTGAAGCATTTTTTCCACCAATTACTAAGAATCCAGATGATGTAATATACCATATATACGACTCGTACCATTCTTTTGCTTTTTTCATTCTATAGCTAATCCTTTTTTCTTTATACTCTATCTGTTTATATAGCTCCTGAAGTCTGTTTAGAATATCATTTTTTTCCTTTTCTGCTCGATTGATAGATTTATAAATTGATGCCAGAGACTTACGTAAATTATTGTAATTCTCAATAAAGCTTTTTCTGACGTCGAGTTCCAAAATAATTTCTCCTTGTTTTACTCTATACGTTCCTGACGATGGAGAAAAATCGTGTATAGAACCACACAATAGAATTTCATTCCAACCGTTAGACTTTATTTTATCAAGAATACATTTGTGAAGCTGCTCGAAATAGTCATAGTTTTCCTCTATTATTTTTAATCTCTTTTCTAGTTCTACAGATTTCTTCCTCAACTCTTGTACCATATAATCAATTCTATCTATGGTTTTCTTCATACTATCAATTTCTTTCTTTAGATTATGTGAATATACTGTTAATAGTATCTCCTTGAATTCGTTTTCATAATACCTGTTTATTGCATCATTAAGTGTAGAATAATATTCGATTTTATGATTAGTAAACTGCAACGGAATATATGGGTAGAAACCTATAGGTACACCATTTTCATCATAAACTATACATGCTTTATAGCTATTCTCTATAGCATCAATAATATTTTTGTATGTTGTGGCTAAGCATTGGATTTCTGAATCCGATAGCTCCCCCAATTTTTTACCTTTTACGTAGCATTGAATTGATATAGTTTCAGCAATCTCTGGTGGCACTCCAGATTCTCTAACAAGAATTCGGGTAACATCTAGATTGGTTGTTCTACCAACCTTATAAAATATCTCAGAAAGATTCATACAAAAATGTTGCAAAGGAGGAGGCACATATATTAGACCTGGTTTTAATTCTCTATCCTTCATATGTTTGTATTCGTTACATAAAAGTATTCTGTTATCCTCATTTAGTACGCATATACTTCCTCTAGGTAGAAGCTCTACAACAATTTTTCTGGTTGTAGATCTACAGTTTAGATTTATATAGAATATTCTCTCACAAGTGATTTGGGAAAGATCACTAATGTAGCAGTCCTTAAGCAGAGATCTCCATATCTTCTGGGGAGGTTCAGGGTAGGTTTCAGGTGCTAGATCACTAAAAGATACACTTACCCTTTTTGATGGCTCTACGATCAACCAGAACGATAAAGATTTACCACTGTTGTATAGTTTCATTAGAAGTATAGGTCCCTCTGGAATATAGTACAATTTATCTATATACGAATGAGTCACGATACCGCCTTGCTCTTTTAACCATAATTTTAAATCTAGCCAGCTCATACTTAATTTTTTTCGGTGAGTATATGCTGAATCCATATAGCAGCACTTCAATGAAGCTAAGTATTCAGTTTATTATAATACTTCTTAGAGGGATATATGGAGTTTTATGCGGAATCATAATATCTATTTTAGTCAACACAGGATTATTTCTTTCAGTACTTTACAATATTTTTAATGATTTGGCTCCGTATTTTACATGGATATATTTGCCTCTCTTATACATACCTAGTATAATTATTATTAAATTACTTGTAAAAGTAGATACAAAATTTGATCTGCTCTTTCGTGGGAGCTCTGTTTATTTTGCTATATCAATTTTAACATATGTTGTCCTTAACTGTTGTGGTTAAGATGCGACTCTCATGAACTATGAGATGGTTCGTAACTATCTCAAGATAATCATCAGGTAAAACTATATTTCCATACTCATCTAAAGGAAAAGCGTAAGGAAGATGAATATCCACTTCTACGTTATTTCCTAAAATCTTTTTCACGTTTAATCCATAAATAAACTTTATATCGCGTACTTTCTTTCCTAATTCAATTTGCCTTAAAACATATGTAGCTCCAGAAATGGTGTACTGGAGTTTTCCAAGATTACGAGCTCTAGAATGAGGTAATCTATTAGTTATATAGAGCTTGGTTCTTTTTCTAGGTGGATGATTGCCCATTATACCTCCTAGAATAACATATTCTATGCTTGCTAGTTCTTCAGGCTCTAGTTCTTTATCAGCTTCAGGGTCCAGAACGATTACATGATCACAATCCTTCAGCATATCTGTTATAGATATGTTATATACTTTAGCATAGCGCGACAATATTCTGTAATGTTCTTTGTTTTTGATATTTGTAAAAATGACTCTAGATCCATAAATTTTTGCTACAAACTCGTATTCTGCTAATATCCATCTATTTAAGCATGGCTCTAAATGTTCTACAACTACCAGGAAACCTGACATTATTGGTACACCAATTAGTATCACATTCTTTAGATCCTTACCGATTTTGATAATTGAATGAGCTATTAAACTATTCATTATCTATTTCCCACTAAACTTTTAATACCGCCAAAAATACGTAGTTCATTGTTAGGGAGAGAAATTTTGGCATCGCAACCACAGACGAGACCATCTATAACACCTCTACGCGTGCTTAGAGGCTCTATGAACAGAACTGTAATGGTTAAAGTAAAAGAAGGTTCAGAGTTCGTGGGAAGGTTAGTGCTTACAGATCCTACAATGAATGTAGTACTAGAAGAGGCTACAGAATACAATGATGGGGGTAGGGAAACTGTTGCAAAATATGGAAGGATATTTATAAGGGGCAGTCAAATACTCTATATTTCAGTAGACTTTACAGAAGCGAAATTAAGACAAGTATTAGCTAAGGAGGTATAGGTTGATTCAAAAACGTAAAAATAAAAATCAGCCAAGAAAATTCAGTAACTGTCCAATAAATTTTGAATTCTCAATTGATAGAATAGAATGCAAAATATGCAGCCAATTTGAATCATGTTTAAACATATTCATGAAGGCATACAAACTAGCTAAAGAAGTTAGCTAAAGAAGTATAGTGATAGATCAAGATAAAATAAAAACGCTGTCAATATACATTATACATAATCTCTACGAATATTGATAACCCCAGATGAGGTCAGTAATATGAAGAATATATATGTATACGAATATCCATGGCAAGGGGTAGAGAACCTAACAATAGAAATGGTTGAACGAAAGGGACTTGGACACCCAGACTATATAGCTGACGGTATAGCAGAAGCTGTAAGCAGAGAGTTATGTAAATATTACATGAAGAATTATGGAACCATTCTTCATCACAATATAGATAAAGTCCTCGTAATTGGGGGTCAATCAAATCCACGATTTGGTGGTGGTGAGGTTCTACATCCAATCCATATAATTGTATCAGGAAGAGCTACATCTTATGTAAAAACAGCTTCAGATCTAGAATTTATCCCGATAGGCACCATAGTATTGAAGGCAGCTAACGAATGGATAAAATCTAACTTTAGATACCTTGACCCTAGAGAACATGTAATTATAGATTACAAAATAGGTCAAGGTAGTGTAGATCTTGTAGGTATATATGAGCTTGGCATATCTAAAGTTCCCTTGGCTAACGATACAAGTTTTGGTATAGGATATGCTCCATTATCGACATTAGAAGAAGTAGTTCTAAGTGTTGAGCAATTGTTGAATAGTTCACGCATTAAGAAGTTAATGCCAGCTTTAGGCGAAGATGTTAAGGTCATGGGGTTAAGAGTAGGTAAAAAAATAAAGATAACAATAGCAGTAGCTATGGTTTCTCAACAGGTTAAAGATAAAAAAGAATATATGAGTATCAAGGAGGATGCAAAGAACTTAGTAATAGATGAAATTTCAAAAATAGCGCAAAACTATGAAGTTGAGGTACAGATTAATGTGGGTGACAAACCTGAGAAAAATGTATTCTACCTAACTGTAACGGGTACCTCAGCTGAACACGGTGATGATGGAGCTACTGGTCGGGGGAATAGGGTTAATGGACTAATAACACCTATGAGACCAATGAGTTTAGAAGCTACGGCAGGCAAAAACCCCGTGAGTCATGTAGGTAAGATATATAACGTTCTTGCACGTAACATTGCTAATGAGATATATCGACAAATAAATGATGTAACTGAGGTCTATGTGAGTTTGCTTAGTCAGATAGGTCAACCAATAGATAATCCTCTAGCCGTAGATATCAAATTAGTACCACAGAAAACATTAACATCAGACATGATGAATGAAGCAAAAGCTATAGCTAATGAGGCTCTAGAGAATATACATAAGGTAACTATGGATATAGTTGAGGGCAAAGTAACATTATTTTAATGTAATCTCAATCTATTTCTATATAGTGTACCCTGTAGCATTCTTAATTAGAGTATAAATAATTTCTATACTCTGATACTATTCTAATAATATCGTTTAGATCCAAACGTTTTTCTCCACGACTAGAATAAAGAGTACTTACAGCATCAAATAATGACTGTTCTAGATCGTCACTATTTACTAAAATGAAATCATCAAATATATGATTAATCTTGATATTGCATTCTACAGGTATATCATTTTTGAGAAGTAATTGCTTAACATTCTCTGAACATTTCTCGAATAGTATTAAAATTTTGTATTGTTTAAGTATATCTATAACCTCAAGAGATATTGTGTCTTCACTAACAGCCAGTATCTTTGTTCTAGAGACTAATTCTTTCAAACTATGCAAATTAGATAGAGCTAGGTTCTTAATCTTTGGGATACCTATGTATCTCCCTGAAATAATTTTACTCATTATAGATATCAGGTTCATTTTTTCATTAACTAATTTCTCGTTTTCATTTTTTAGTATGATTATTGTATTGCGCAACTGTTTTACTTGTTCCTTCAACATTGTTAATATTCTATCACGATGAGCTTCAAGATCTAAGCTAGCTGATATCTGGAACTTTTTTTCAAATTCTAGCTCTCTTAGTTTGTTCTCTAATTCACGCAACTTAAGTTTTAAACTTTCGTTTTCTCTTGTGAGTTCAAGTAATCTTGCCTCGAGATTCTTTATTCTTTCATCAGATTCTATTGTCTGTCTAGAATAATCCTTAGGTGAACTATTGGATTCTAAGAGTCCCTCTAGATGTTTCTCTATGGAATATTCTATTACCTCATTAATGTTCTTACCCTTTAGAATCATTGCTTTAAGTTCGTCCAGATCTACATCTATTTCGAGTTCTAGTAGCTTCTTCTCGAGTTCTAGTAGCTTTCTCTCATAGGATTTATAGGCCTTTATTGCAGCTGCAAGAGCGTCTTTTTCATGTGAAGTTGATATGTTTAATTCAATACGTTTTTTTCTCTTGATCCATTCAATCAATTTATCTTTAACATCTATTGTTAGAGATTCTGAGGGTGTATATAACGGTACACCAAGTATCGATGATATCTTTTTCGCGCTTTCTGGTGGAGGATTAGTGTCGACAGCGACAAGTACCGGTAAACCGTGATTATATATCTTGTTTATTATTTCAATTCTATCCAAGTTTTTTGACGATTCCAATAACACTATGTTAAGAGAAAGATCTATTAAAGCCAAGCCTGTTTCTATTCCAGGATCGATTCCGATTATTAGAGGTCTTCGTTTTATATCATCATTTGATATTGTTGTAATGCTAGAATATATAGGTCTTACTATGATACGTATATCTCTACCTTTGTATGGTCTAATAACCTTTCTCACGGTTTCACTATCAGTATATACTGTAAAAACAGCACTATCAAGACCTCCACTACCTTTCCGGATTACTAGGTCATAATCTAGTTTCTCTCTTTCTAATAATGATTTAATCTCCTTAACTGTGGCTAGTATGGCTGTTCTCATGCCTCGAGCAAATCTATTAGAACTACTGCCGCCAGGTCCTATAGATTTTGCCCTAGATATTATGATCTTCGTCTTACGCTCTACACCCTTTATCGGTGTACCTAAACCTTGAAGAGCTATTAATGCACATAAATATGCTGTTTGAAGGGATGTAGGCTTATATGATATAGATATACCTAACTTAGAAACTTGATTTAGTAGACTAGTAAAAACGTTATCATTTAAAGTAACTTGGTAGACCTCTGTATGACTTGGAAATAATGAAAGAATTCTAGCTATATCTTGAGACGTTGGTGCAAGTTCATATATATTGTCAAGACCTATTCTGTCTATCGAATATTCCCAAGATAGCTTAATTATTGTGCTTAGTGAGGCTTCGGGAGATTCATACATCACCTTCCCTTCATCATCTATAATAACTACAGAATATCTAGGAGGTACTGTACGTGATAATGGACTTCCCTTAACTATATCTAGTCCAAGTATCTTCATATATCTTATCCTATGTGGAACTCTAGCTCATCGATAATGTACATAAATACATTAACATAATCAGTACTCAAGTCTTGTTATTTTCTAGCACATATTTAAGTGTTTCTTCTAAACTTATGTCTAGATGGAAACGTCTTCTAAAGAATCCAACTATGTGTTTAACATCACGTTCTAGTAACCGTAAAGCCATAGGATCTGTGGATAATGTGTATTGAGGCCAATCAATTATATATATTTTCTCTTCGTCATCACTAGAATTCACTAGGATATTGTATTCGCTTAAATCGCCATGAACCATACCTACGGTTCTATAGATAGTCTTTACAGTATTTATTATCTGATTGAATACGTTATATGGATCAATGAGTTCTTTGACTTCGTAAAGCATCAAACCATCTATGAATTCTATGGCAACAGTATGCAATATACCTCCATATATCTTCGGAATGTTCCCTATTAAATATTTATTAAGAAGGTAGAGAGCTTCTCTTTCCCTTTTTCCAGCTATAATACTCTTATGGAGCCATCTACCATGTTCAATATTTTCATAGTATCCTCTATACTTTGTGACATGCCTAAAACACTGTCTTCCAATTCTGTAAAACTTAATTGCGATAAGCTTATCGTCATTACCGAGGCCTCTATATATCTCACTTTCTTTACCTATACCTATCCTGTCGTCTATAGCTTTGATCACATCCTTATAAACAAGAATATTAAGAGCTAAACAATCAAGTCCCAGAAAAGTTACTCTATATGATTCAATTGTTGGATGTTTAACTAACAATTTCAGTTGAAATAATTTCTTAATTCTGGCTACTATTTCTTTTTGAGTGTATCTTTCTTCAAATTTCCTAACAACGAAGTCTAGAGGTACATACTCAAATTTATTTAAGTTTCTGACCAAGAACCTTAATAAAATGAAGTCCTCTGGAACAAGTTTTCGGTAGATAATTCCTATTTTTGCCAATAGCCCACCCTACAGTCACATAATTTAGTACTGGTGTTAGCTATCTTTAGAGTATATCTTATGAGGTTAATTAGAATAATAATGCACAGGATATTATAAAACTATTTAGGTGTGTCAGTGGCGGCCGCGATTCTCTTCATTTATTATGGATCGAGAGCGCGGGATTCTTCATCCAAATAAATGATACGTGTTAAGATCAGTTTATATATTTTAGTCACGATGATTTCTAGCTGAGGATTATTTCCATTAATTAAGCTTTACATTGTTGTACATAATTTGTTACATAGAAATTTATCGAATTTATTGAAGAGATAAGAGTTTCATGTATCCACTAGTCATATAATTTTCTATGCCTAGTCTTTAGATTTTTGCAGTTCATTAAGGATCAGTTTGGCATAATCGTATGATATTTTACCTTCTTTGATCATCATTTCAGCAACTACGTGTATTAATTCGCCTTTAGCGCCTGCCATTACAGCAAGATTTCTAGCATGAAGTTTCATGTGTCCTGCCTGTATACCAGTAGTAACAAGAGCTTTTAGTGCAGCAAAATTCTGGGCCAGTCCTACAGCAGCCATGACCTCGGCTAACTCTCTTGCTGTTGTAACCTTAAGTATCTTGAGGGCTATTTGTGCTATGGGATGAGTTTTCACCGCACCCCCTATTGTACCTATCTGAAGAGGTAGTTCTAATGTTCCAACCAAATATTCGCCTTCTAGATCCCAGTAACTAAGGGGTCTGTATCTACCGTCTCTTGCAGCATATGCGTGGACTCCAGCCTCTATTGCTCTATGATCTTGAGCTACAGCTAGGGCTACAGCTATTATACCGTTCATTATTCCTTTGTTGTGTGTTACAGCGCGATATATGTCAGCTTCAGCTATAGCAGAAGCATCAACTATCTTTTCAGCTATATCGCGCCCTATATCTTGCACAGGTATCCGGACCCATGCACGTGCTAATCTATATGTAGCATAGTTAGACACTATCTTCAGTCTAGCTTCGCCACCAGTTATTTGTTCCAGAAATGGTGCAACAGCTTCAGCCATGGTGTTAACAGTATTAGCGCCCATTGCGTCTAGAACATCAACAATAAGATGAACAACTATAACAGGTCCCCGCCTCGTCTCAATTACACGAACATCGATATCCTTAACACCACCGCCAAGCTTTATTAGTGTGTTATTAGTAGCGTTAGCCATATCGATTAATGTATCTTTATGCTTCAAAATCTCCATAACGCTATATCGCGGTGTTAACGATTTTACTATATGGATTTGCGCTATCATGTATTGTTTATCAGCATTAGCACATATACCATTACCTTCCCTCATAAATCTAGCAGCATTGCTTGCGGCAGCCACTACGCTAGGTTCCTCGGTTACCATAGGCACTATATAGTCTTTTCCATTTATTCTAAAGTTTACTGCTACAGCAAAAGGATACGAGATTGCTCCTATAACATTTTCTATCATAGAATTAGCGATTCTTGAATCTAGGTTTCCAAAGTTTCGTAATAGTGCTACTTCTTCATTACTAAGTCCTGCCCATTCTTTAATTATCTTCAACCTTTCATCGATTGATAGATTATAAAATCCTGGAATTCTTGAACTCATCACATTTGAACTCAAATTATCACCATTTATCTAAATACTGACCGTTCTTAACTATGTTAGCGGAGTATATTAAGCTCTAATAATGCACTATATATAGCCTTTTCTGCTTCAGTATCTGAATCAGAAAACACTAAAATTATTGCATCCTTATCTTCAGCTTTGAGTATAGATCTTAACTTCTTTAACGATAGATATTCGTTTTCGTTGAACTCTCTATAGGGTGGGATATATGCCAAATCATTATCTATGTATACTATTATAACTGCCTTGGCACCGTATCTGATGATGTGATCTCTTATGTTTGTTACATTAAATTGGCTAAGTATTACCGTACCTTTTTTTATCAAAAATGCGTATGATTTTTTGTACAGTAAAAATTCTTTGTCAAGTATATTACTTGCTTCAATGACGTTGCTAATAGTATTTCGAATACCCTCTGCGATTTTATATCCATGTGATGTTAAGAAACATCCAGCTACGGGATCTACCTCAATTATATTAAATAACTTTAATCGTTTTATTAAGGTTCTAACAGGGGTTATTCCTATACCTAAGTTTTTAGATAGTAGCTGACGTCCCATGGGACCCTTTTCATATAGAATTAAGAGTGCTTTTATAACATGATAATCATCAAATGAGGGTTTCACCCCTTTTGTAGACGATAATGTTCTAGCTATTATGTCCTTTAGTGGTAGGGTCAAGAGGTTCCCCACGTTCTATACTGTCGATTCTCTTCTCACGTACTTTACATTAAGTTAGAAACACTAATATCTTTTCCTGAAATTAAATAGAGTCGAAATAAAAATATTTTTAGCTAGAAAATATCGATCATCGTATAGAAGAATTAGTAAACGTTATGTTATCAGCTTTCTGATATAGGATATGTGTAATGCAATGTAATTTTACGGAGTCTATCTATAGTATTCTCGATAAATTTGTTGACTCTATCTTTGCTTATCCCTTTTGATTTAAGGACATCTAGAACTATCTTCTCTACAACATGATAATTCTTATAGTATTCATTTAATCTTTTCCACTGAATACCTGATAAAGCATTAGCTAAGTCCTTATCATGAGGTATAACACCCTTAATCATTAGCAATGCTAATATAGGATAACCAATATATCTTCGTAGCTTAGTACCATTGTCATCACTATATGCTACACCTCTATCAAGATCTACATAAACATTATATCTCCTGGATCCATCTGATGATATAACTATAGCTTTTTTATCGTTTATTAAATTAATCCTTTTATCGCCAATGCAACCCAATGCCTCTAAGATTTTGATGCGTGGCGGCAATTTCAATGTAGAACTCAAGCCACCCCCCCATAAATACTTTGCTTTCCGAACTTAATAACTGTTGTATTCATTAAGAAACAGCGTGATAGAACTATTACTGATATAGTTAAACAGCCTGTGATAAGCTTATTAACAAAACGAGTCTTAAACTTATCAGCATCTGGGCCCGTAGCTCAGCCAGGTAGAGCGGCGGGCTCTTAACCCGTAGACCAAAGGGGCGGAGGTCCCGGGTTCAAATCCCGGCGGGCCCGCCACATAATTCAATTCTTACTCAATTTAGTACTAACTTGAACTATTGCTATCAATTCCAGGAATCAGCCATAATGAATTGTACGTACAGCGGCTTGCCGCATCATTAAAAACATTATTATAGATATAGAAATACCGAGTATAATATCTGTTGTATATGACATATTTAAACAATCATTAGAATAAAGAACATTCTATTGTGTGGCGGGCCCGGGGGGATTCGAACCCCCGACCACCGGCTTAGGAGGCCGGCGCTCTATCCTGGCTGAGCTACGGGCCCTTGTACCTAAATAACGGTCTGAATACATGATTATAAATATTCGTGGTGTATATATTTTATGTTATCTTTAAGTACGTGTTTTTCATTAGTAATGCATCATCTTCTAGATTTGGTGATTCGCTTATAACTATGCCTTTTACGCTGAATTCTTTCAGTATTTTCATGAGGTCTCTATAATTAAAGTCAGATTCATTTAGGTTTAGGTGTTTTATTTCACCTTTGTTTCCGTACTCGATTCCACTTACATGTATATGCATATTATTTAGTGCTGTTCTTCCTAATCTGTTTTCTATTACTATTAGTACTTCTCTAAATTCCTCATAGGTATTGTACTTTCCTATTGTTCTAGCATGAAGGTGTGCAAAATCTATGCATGGTAGCACGTAGTAGTCGAGTTCTTCACTCAAAGTTATAACCTCCTCTAGAGATCCAAATTCACTTATGCTACCCATTAGCTCAGGTCTTAGCCATATCTTGATGTCTGAATTTCTAAGCATATCTGTAACAACTTTTAGTGCATTCCTAATGTTATTGTATGCTGCTTCATGAGATGAATTACCATAGTAACCTGAATGAAATACAACACTCCAAGCTCCAGCCTCATATCCTATTTTAGCGCTTTCTACTATTCTTTGAATACTTGCCTGAACTTTTGATGAATCTGAAGAATTTAGATTTACGTAATAGGGTGCATGAACTGTAAGAAGTACTCCCAATTCTTTAGCAACATTTTTCGCTTCTTCAGCAAGCTCTAGAGACATCTTGATACCACGTACAAGTTCTATCTCCATACCATCAAGTTCTAGCTCGATTATCCTCTTAATACCATTAATTGTGTTCTTCCTAGCCGTGGAGTTTGGTATACCTGCTGTACCAAAGTGCAGCTTACTAGGTTCAAACATAATGCATCACCATAGATTTTATAACTTTTGAGAGGTGATAAATATGATGTGGCTTCAAATGAATACAGATGAAGACGGAGTCTACATGTATAATAAAAATGCCTTAACATGGACTAGACTGAAGCTAGGAGAACCATATGTACCACGCGAAGACGGTCTGCATGTAGTGTACTTTAGGAACAGGAAATGTCCAGGTTGTAAGGCTTTTGATAGAATATGGATTGAGTATATTAAGAAGCATAGAGAAGACCATAACATTAAAGAGTTCATAATAGTTCAATGTACACATTTCTTCTATGAATGTTTTGATGGTGATGCAGTAGACACGTTCATACTATACCTAGTTTTGGAAACTCCGCAGGTTATAGCCATAATATCTGAAAACAGCACCCCTATATACATTGAAAGAGAAATCGGTGTAGACACCTTAGATAAGCTTGAAATATTTGTTAACGGTACTTTTGACAGAATGAAAAGATACTTTGAAGAAAATCATGAAGAGGAAACAGATAGCGGATCTCTTTATATAGATCTCGATTTCAAGAAACCAAAAGAAGTTGTTTCGAAACTGAGGAAGCTTTTATTTGAGGGTAGAAATATTAGAGAGGTATGTGATGAAAAGGGCTGTAGAATTTTCATTGAATAGCTGTGTTTAACGATAACTTTAATATTTATTCTATTTCTAAAAACTATAGGTATAAACCTATGATACCGATAGTTGTTGTACCTTTTGCGTCAGAAATACATGGAAAGGAATACTATGTAGGTCTTTACGATATAATTAAGAATCATATAGCTGTATACGGTGTAGAGATTCATAAAGAGATCATTACGGATCCAGAAGAGGCTATACGCGTAGGTAAGAAATACTCAGGGTTCCTACCTATAGCGATAACCCTAACCGGAGGTACGAGTAGTCTTATAGAGAGCTTTAGTGACGGTGGTAACTTTGAAAGAATTATAATGTTTTCACATTCTCAGCACAATAGTTTGGCCTCAGCAGTTTCAGCTAGAAGTAAAATGGAAAGAAGAGGTATTACGAGTCTTGTTTATCACTGTTCTAACATGAATAGTACTGAATGTATGTTGATCATCAGAGACATGATGAGTGTAGCCAAATCTGTGGCTACCGTAATAGGTTCTAGAGTAGGTCTTCTGGTTGATAGAGATACTAAAAATGAAATTGAAGAAACTTTTGAATTTAGGTTTAATGCATCAATTCATATAAAACCTTTTGAACAGGTTTTGGAAGAAATGAATCGTTATAGTGAAAGCGACGTTAATGAAGTAAAGAAACGTATCACAGGAGTTATAGATGTGGAGGGACCAGGTGAGTATATGGATGAAGTAGCAAGGCTCTATCTAGTCTTAAAGAATTTTGTAGTTAATGATAAGCTTGATGCTGTAGCTATTGATTGTTTTCCATTTATATTAAAAAAGGGTATAACGCCCTGTATACCTCTATCGTTACTTAATTCTGAGGGCATTATAGCTGGATGTGAAGCAGATCTTCCGGCTTTATTAGGCCTCATGTTGTCACGATTATTGACTGGAAGAAGTGGATGGATGGTCAATGTAGTTGATGTTTCATCTAATAGATGTGTTTTAGCTCACTGTACCATAGCATTAGATATC
Source organism: Ignisphaera sp. (assembly GCA_038831005.1). Lineage (NCBI taxonomy): Archaea > Thermoproteati > Thermoproteota > Thermoprotei > Desulfurococcales > Desulfurococcaceae > Ignisphaera > Ignisphaera sp. Next base: position 113,959 of record JAWBKZ010000004.1, on the reverse strand, counting down.
GCTAAAAATGTCAGAAGTGTAGCTCACTATGAATCTGGAAAACCCTATGCGGTAACCGGAGAGTATATTGGTGAGTTTGTAACTCTTCTTTCAATAGATAGAGACTTTACTGTAGCATCAATTGCTACAGCTAACGTTGTAGCATCTGGTACTTTAGGTTATTCGGCATGCAGAGCGCAAATGGTTCTAGAATTTAGTCACAGTACTGAATATCTACCTAATATTGTTCCCAATAACCATCATATCGTTATGCAGGGGAATCTGCGCAAAAAACTTACAGAAGTACTTTACATGTTAGGATTTGATGTAATTGACTATAGAGAGTATGAGGGGTATTCGTGTGCCTAGACCCAGGAAGTTCTACTATCTACTTCATCCAAGACCTGTAGTCCTGCTAGTCTCCTTATGTCCCAATGATCGCGTAAATATTATGCCTGTTTCATGGATTGCACCGATATCTGAGGAACCTCCAACAGTAGGAGCAGCAATAGGTAAAGAAACATATACGTATCGCTGTCTAGAATACCACAAAGAAGTTACAATAAATATTCCGTCTATAGATCAAGTCGATACGGTCTACAGCTTAGGAACTATTTCAGGAGCTAATGTAGACAAGGTGAAGTACTTTAAAATAGAGTTAGAGAAAGCTAAGAAAGTATCGGTGCCTATACTTAAGAATGCCATAGGCTGGATCGAGGCTAAAGTTCTTGACATAGTTGATGTAGGAGAGTCACGTTTCCATGTATTTGAGGTACTTGAATACTATGTGAAAGAAGATTCTGCAGATATTTGGGGATGGAATTTTACAAAAATCAATATACCTCTACACGGTTCTGGTATGTTCTTCTATTACGTTGGTAGATACATTAAGGCAAGATCCTTTCAAAACCCTTAGGCATCAGGCTTAGAGTGATGCAAAGGATGATACAGTACTTCAGTATACTTGTCTTACCTATATCTATACTAAGATTACGTTATTTCTGCTGTAATCTCGGAGTAGGGGGTCACTAAATGGTATTTAATTAGTAAACCAAAATACTTTATTCACAATCAAAATATAATACCTCGGAGTTAGCAAAAAGTCTTAGTAATATTTATTGTAGTGGTGTGGCATGGCCCAAGTAAGGGCTTTAGCATTACATACACCTCTTAATGGTAATGAGAACGTTACTGAGTCTATAACTAAAATCGTGGACAAGATTTCCGAATGTTTAAGTATTTGCGGTATGAAGCCTTGGACATTACGTTTAATACTTCCTCCAGCTACAGATTGTAGAGATCTATACAGATTGTCACAAGATTTATTTAATGTGTTAGATGATGATATAATGGTAGGTTTAGGTATCGAAGAACATAGAGAATGTATCAATAGTATAGTTCCATTATTAACTACATACCCGAAGCTCTATATGTCTACAAGATGCGATAATGATATGTGTATTGAAAAAGTTGTTGATAGCGTGTATCTTAGACGGAGCATTGATATTGATTATAACGTTTACACGAGATTTGCATTAATTTTCGGTACATGGATTGAAACCCCGTATTTCCCTGCAACATGTAATTTTAGTAATGTACATGGATTGAGTATTTCATTAATGTATGTAGATTTAGTCGAGAAAGCTCTTTTTAATAACAATGTGTTAGAATTGTTTAGATTTATAGAGGAGTCTAATGGTAAAGCTATGTGTCTTTCTAAGTGTTCTGATGTGCCGTTCATCGGGGTTGATTTATCACTATCTCCATGGATGGATGAAAGTGTTGCAGGATTGATAGAAAAACTCATAAGAAATAGAATTGGGCATCCGGGAACCATAAACGCTATATATAGCTTAAATAAATTGATAAATAGAATTATAGAGAGGCTTAAGCTTCGTAGTATAGGTTTCAATGAGGTTATGTTACCTGTAGCAGAAGATTCTATATTAAATGAACGGATCAAAAATAGTGATATAAGACTTCGGGATCTGATAAATTATTCCTTAGTGTGTGTAGCAGGTTTGGATATGGTTGCTATACCAATTAATGCGAACATCTATAGTATAGCAATTGATATGTTAACTGTACATAAAATAAAGAGGAGAAATGTTGCAATGAGGGTAATACCGGTAGATCAGAATCCAACCGCCCCGGTAAATTTGAAGATGTTTGGCACAACATATGTTGCAATGATTTGAATTTGATGATATTATGGTGAAACCATTGGAGACAATATTTCCAGAATTAGAGCAAAGGCTACCTCTACTCCTTAAGAATATTAGAGACAGATTCGACAAAGAAAAAGGTTCTACGGAACAGGTTTTAAAGAAATATAGATGGTATGTAGTAGAAGAAGAGAGAGAATGTAGTTGTGCAGTAGCTGATTCAAGTTTCTTACTTATAGAATCGAGAATAGGACATATATATGCCATCCAAGGAATGGCAGCAGTTTACACAATCCAAGATAATACTGTAAAGAGATTAGCTTACAAAATGTTCTCGGATGTGGGATTAATTAGTGCTAAACCTACGAAGAAAAGCTATGTGATTAGGAAATCAATTTTCAAGAAAGCTTTAACGAGCTATGCGTATATGCTTGAAGTAGAGAGCATTGTAGATATTATGAACACACAATTAGTTGATGCCGTGCTTATTGATGGATCGTTCATTTCTTTTGCAGCAACTAAGATAAGCAAGGAAGCGGAGACAACTATAGAGAGCATCAAAGATACATATAGTCTAGAATCGATAGAAAATAGAAAGAGTATGTGTATTAATGAGTTAAGCAAAAAGAAACATAGCGTTTTCTTAGCAAAATCATCAAATGCAGGATTCTATACACAAAGTTTATATTCTGATATGTATGTCTTAGAACTTACAAGATTGTATAGAATCTATCCCTACTATAGATCTGGATTTCTAGAGCCTATAAAGATTAAAACAAATGCTCTATCAAAAATTATTGATGTCAGATACATTGATGTTAACAGCGTTACTGTTACATATATGAGATTAAGAGATAATGCACCTGTTTACCAAATTTCATTCCCACGTGAGGTACATGAAGAAGATATAAAGTATGTAGCTTCATGCTTGAAGAAGTGGTCTTCTTCTGGCTATCCTGCACCGTTGGAATATGTTCATAGGATCAGTAGGCTTCCTAGGAAAAGCCTTATCAATGCCATGATGCTCATAGGGATACCTATAGCCTCAGGTAGAGAAATAATAGAAATTGCCTAAGACTTTTTAACTACTTATACATCCTATGCTATATAGTGTTTCTCGAACATAGTTTTCAAAGTTGTTATAAGGAATGTAACCAATAACAGTATCCACTAACTTACCATTATGTAGTACTAATGTTGTTGGAGTAGAATATACGTGAAAGACCATGGCAATCTCGGGCACATAGTCCGCATTAGCTTCAATAAATACAGCTCTATCTGAATAGACTTTAGCAACCTTAGCAAATATAGACTTAAATAATTGACAATAAGGACATACTGTCGTGGTGATGAGGACGAAGGCTACTTTGCATACATCCACTGCCTGTAGAAATTCGTCATACGTGCGTACAGAAATAGTCCCTTTGTTTAAATGAGCTTTGCAGCAGCTTTTTTCAACTGTTCTAATTTTAGAAGCATTGGATGTTATTCCTGATACAATTCTATTTAGTATTTCATTTAATTCATCGTTTACATCGTTAATGTTGCTAGTATACATTAGTCTTAACCGCTAATCTAATGTAATACTACCTTAAAAACCTAACTATATTAACAGAAAGTCGTAATATTTCATCAAATGTATTAATGATCTGACAAGACGTTAGCTAATCACAATGACTCCATATTAGCCATTCATAAGGTCAAGATATATGTAGTTTTATCGAGATGTTCAATGATTATAAGGGGATGACGTCATATAAGGATATTATATTTTTAAGCTAAATGATTTACGGAGGTCACGATCATAGGATTATCTTGGGAGCCTAATAATGAAAATTGATGAAGTTACACGTTTCTTGAATATCTTGGACTCTATGAATATATTGATCAGTTCTTATATCGTTGAGCAGAAGATCTTAGATCTCTCATCACTAAATAGTAGATACTATATAGCTCTTCATGACGTATTATTACCAATAGCAATTAAAGACCGTGAAGATGGGATACCTAAAGTTCCACTTATTCCATATACTACAATATATATTCATGAACAAAAGATATATGCTGTTATAAAGAGTTATTTCTTGTATAGAAAGTTTAGCAACAATTTTTGGACCCACATTCCAGCCATAGACTTGACATCTAATGAGAATTTACTGATTCTAGTGTCTTCAGCTTTAGCTCATAAAATTGTTCTATCACCTAGCGAGAGAAACATTGTTCGTATAATGCCAAGCAACATAAGAACATACATAGATGTAGCTTTAAAAATCATTGAAAATTTTAATGACAAGTCTCTCAGAGAATTAAAAATAGATGATAATCAGGTCTTAAACATAGTTGAATTTATCTTATGGCTTAACGAATCTAAGGATGATAACCTAAAAGAGGTAAGATACCTTAAGGGTATAACTATGAGGATTTTCAAACTTATATATAATGACCATGAAATAGATTTAAAGAGCTCTACAGCATTCTCACCAAGATTTATAGCTAGACTGATTTCGATAATACCCAGCACCGTACTACTAGCTATAGTAAATAATGTAGAGACCGCATATAGAATAGCTCTCACAAGTTCTCTACTAGGCAAATAATATCTTCATCTATTCATTTCAAAATCGTTTACTGTTATCAGTATTGCGCCTTCGTTCAAAAGTTCCTCAATAGCTCTAGCAGTAGATCCTCTTGGGATATCCACTCCTCTAACAGCATCCATTAAGAGAAAGACCTGGTATCTCAGTCTAAGTGCATCTAGTGCCGTCGCTTTCACACAATAATCTGTAGCAACACCACAGATAAATACTCTTTTTATTTCTCTTAATTTAAGCATCTGATCAAGATTTGTTCCTTCAAATCCGCTATAAGCTTCTATATTCTCGTCATAAGCTTTAGATACAACTATTACGTCTTGAGGCAATGCTAGATCTGGATGAAACTCTGCTCCCCTGGTTCCTTGAATACAATGTGGAGGCCAAGGTCCTCCTCGAGATTTAAATGAAATGTGGTTTGGTGGGTGCCAATCACGTGTTGCAACAAATACTGCTTTATTCTTTTTAAACATATCTATATAACTATTTATTATAGGTATGATTTCGAGAGCATTAGGTACGGGTAAAGCTCCCCCAGGCATAAAGTCATTTTGCATATCAACAATAATCAAAGCATCCATAGGCCGTATTCTGATTACAGCCATAGATTATTTGCACCAATAAATAGTATATTCTACAACTTTATTAGATTTCATCAACTTTGATTCGTAATGTACAATGCAGATCATGTACCTAGTTAATGAGTGAGAAATAGGATTAGCTGATATATTCTTGTTTAATATTAAGTAAGAAAAGGAAATATAGTTAAAACAAGTATTGAAGGATATTACTCACATTATAGATACCATAGTTAGAGTTAGTTAATGCTCTAAGAAATATCGTAGTTATAGCACACTATTACCTAGATACCCAATCCTTAGAAATAGTTATAAAGATAAGGATCTTGATAAATTCTATCTAATTATGACTAAATTATTGTTTACTCTGGTAGTCTAAAATACAATTCATTTACAAGTTTTTCAACGATTTTCTTATCAATTATATAAAGGTTTTTTTGAACCTCCTCTATGATACTCCGTCTGTTATTAATATAACCGTATTTACCGAGGTACCATAGGACGGCATCAATATGTAAGGGGGGTATATGAGAAATAGTTGCAACACTATTCCAGGCGTCTCTTATAACATCAGCTTTTTTCATTATTAACGATACCATGTCTTTATTTAGAGTTTGGTGCACAACATCTATCATACCTGATGTGAAAGATATGTACGTCACTCTTCTATCTACTGGTATAGGTAACTCAAAAGGCAATATGGATCTCATGCCTTGAGCTTTATGAAAGTAATAAACAATTTTTATCGAAAATACAACTGTCTTGTACTTGTATGATATTTTTAAGCACTCAGATGTTTTTCTAGCTAACTCTAGATAATGTGTACTAGTGGTATAATCTAAAACATCAAGACAATTACCTATCTTCATTATTCTTTTGAGTTTGTTCTCATAAGCATAATTATTGTATCTATATGTGAATTCTTTTATTAAGTTTAGAAGTTGCTGAACATCTTTTAACTTATCACAGTTTTCTACAATGAATTCTGTAAATTTTTTCCAAAAATACTCACCTTTGGTTTTTAATTTGTATGTAACTAAGGCATTAATATAGAAAGCGTAAATAAGATTATCAGATTTGCACATAGCTATAGCCTTCATAATCGATAGATATTGAGGGTCTATATTTTCAAAAGTCGACACATTTTCGATACCTATGGACTTAAACATTTGGGCTACAGATTCAATTCTATCTCTATCAACAATAATCATAATCATATTACTCCACTCGTACTTAGTAAGAATCTATTGACAAAATATAAAGTTTACCGAAGAATTTAAGGATAGATCTCAATATCCTCTCATGCATCAGGAAATCGAACAATTACAATCATAATAATGTCAGTATCGTCGGTACATTATATGCACATCTTTGATATAAAGAATTCAGTATAAGTATTTCTATCAGTTAGAAACACTTAATTATTAAAACATATAATTTAAAACATATAATACTGTCATCTAATATATCAATATCGTATTTTTGAGCATCATGATGAGATGTAGCAAATCTGATCGTAATGATGAAGGGCTCTTATCTGAAAATTGCATTAGTATTTTAGTATCGGTAAGAGATCTCTATGAATTATTTGATGAATTTGTCTATATATCCTTTTAATTTACGCCAAGTTTCATCAAGACTTTCAGGTATAACTTTAGTGTTAGCTATAACCGGCATAAAGTTTGTATCTCCATACCATCTGGGAACAACGTGTATATGTAAATGACCTTCGATTCCTGCTCCTGCAGCTTTGCCTATATTCGCTCCAATATTAATACCATCTGGATTATAGTTCTGTCTGATAGCTAATATGACGATGTTTACCGTCTTTATAATATCTAAGAGCTCTTCATCAGACAATAGCTCCAGGCTTGGTGTATGTCTTATTGGAGCCACCATTGTATGACCATTATTGTAAGGATACCGATTAAGCATTGCAATAGCGTACTTAGTTCTGTAGATAACATAGTTATGCCTATCATCACCTTGCACAGCTTTACAGAAGATACATTCATTATTTTTTGATAATGAGACTATGTAATTTCTACGCCAAGGAGCCCATAACACATCCATTTCGTACCACCCTATCTCTCTATACATTAGTTTCATGATTTAGATGTGATCACTAGCTTATATATATCTATATTATCAATAAAGCTAAATGAGACGTAACATAAAGAAATATTGCTATAGAAATCAACGTAACCATAGGTATTCCCCATGTAACTACAATAGTTGTATCTGGCGGCAATTTTTTCAAGACATTGCTCCAATAAGCATCATCTTCTTCTACATTAAATGTTAATCTTTCTATAACGTTTGGTATGTATATAGGATAGTAGAAACGTTTAGCCTGAAGGTCCTCTACTTTAACTATTTTCCCGAAAAGTATGTAATGTAACATTTTCCGTAAAGTCATTTTGTATTTCTTCAATTCCTTTACATGTATTATGTTGTAAACAGTATTATAAACCATATATATGAATACAATAAGCGAGTACAATATGAATATAATAATTATTGGTGGTAGAAAGAGCACTAATAGTAAAATATTCGAATTAATCAAGTATTTGGTATTCTGAGCTAAAACAATCAATTCTATATTACTTGGATACATAGATACAAACGCTATGGTACATAATACATCGGCTCCTCCAAGTAATCCTAATACAAATGATAGAACACTCAATAATAGTATCATCATGATAGATAATGTAATAGATAAATACAGATGAAGTTCTGTAAAACTGACATAGACAATATTCGTGTAATTTTCAATGCTCTTAATCGATATTAAGTTTATTACCACTCCAAATACTATTGGAGGTATCCATATTAAAGGGTTGATCTCGCGTTTAATCCAATCACTAAAAGCTGCATAGCTATATGTTACATAAGCCACTATGCATTTCAAGATAATACCAATAACAACTATATCTAAATCTCCAATAAAGCTCATTTACGTCTCACTACCTTATATCTAAATTTAGGAGTTGAATAAGTTTAGAGCAGATGTTAGTTTGAGTACAACTATCGAAGAATGCATCAATTTGCTTCTACTCTGGATCTCTAATACCTGCCTCTGTAATCACAAACACTGTTTCAATTTCTGGAAGGTGTGGCGCATCAACAATTCTAGCAATTCTTCTGTTTCCTCGACTCTTTTTAAGTTGTACCCTTATACCAGGTGCGTGATATAGTACATGTCCACCAATAGCAACAGTAGGATCACCATAAAATATATCGGGTCTTGCCATGACTTGGTTCGTGATGATTACGGCAACATCATACAATTCTGCCAATGACATAAGCTGATGTAGATGTTTATTTAGTTTTTGTTGTCTTATAGCTAGGTTTTCTCTTCCCGGATATTCAGCTCTAAAGTGCCCGGTTATAGAGTCTACTATGACTAGACCTATGTTTTCCTTCGGTATCATTTCCTTTAATTCCTCTATTATTGCCATCTGGTGATCACTATTAACGGCTCTTATATACAATATTCCCTCCATAACAGCGTCAGGGTTTAAGCCTAGAGCTTTTGCCATAGCCTCTACTCGTTCCCATCTAAAAGTGCCTTCACTATCTATATATATAGCCTTCTTATTTAAACCTCCTTTTTCTATAGGAAGTTGGACATTTACTGCCAATTGATGGCACAACTGGGTTTTGCCACTACCAAATTCTCCAAAGAGTTCAGTGATTGTTTTTACTTCAATACCTCCTCCAAGTAGACTATCAAGGTTACTGCTACTAGTAGTTATTTTTGGAAGACCAATTCTTTCCTTCTTTAGCTCTAATGCTGTTTTAAAGCTTAATCCCAGAGCAGCTCTTGCTTGTGAAATGAGTCTTTGAACTGTTGGCAAGGGTATTGCTAAATTTTGACTGAGTTCTTGAGCATTTGCTACTGATAGTGCTTCTAAAGTAGTTATACCTACCTCTTGCAATTTCTTCAGTATGGTACTAGAGATACCTAAATCTTCAAGACTTTTAATCTTCTGTTCAGTCATATAATTTCACTCTCCGCTAAGTTAGTGATATTGGGTAAAAGACCTAATATAGTCTACTGCACCTAGCAGAAAGTTTTGGCTAATACCATAATAGATATATCGAATAAACTACATCTAAGTGAGGTTCTGTAAAGTATAAACTTTATAATCACCTCTAGTACTATGTAGTTATGAACAAGGATTTAATCTATAGATTAGGTGAAACAATGCGATTATTATTTATTCACGCAAAAACGTTTATGTACAATATTGTTAGTAAAGCTGTAGACGAAGCAGATGATATTACAGATGACGTAATTCACGGTAAAGAACTTAATAATGTATTAGTAGTCTTTACAAGCATTGAATCTAATGACGAAAAGGCTCCAGAAGCTATTGTAGAAAAAGCGTGTGAAGAGATTCTGGATGTGTATAAGAAAGTTAAAGCTGATGCTGTACTTCTCTACCCCTATGCTCATTTATCCCATTCATTGGCATCTCCGTATAAAGCTCGAGAGATACTTAATAATCTCTATAGATCCTTGCTAAAAAGAGAGGTACATGTATATAAAGCTCCATTTGGATGGTACAAGGAGTTTTTGATTCATTGTTATGGCCATCCATTGAGTGAGCTATCAAGACGTATTGAAGTGGACCAAGTTATACAGAAGAAAGTTATAGAAAAGAAATTCTATATAATGGCGCCTAGTGGAATGATATACAATCCTGAAGAGTATCTATTCAAGGACAAAGAAAAAGAATTCAAGATATTAGTAGACAAAGAGGTTTTCGGAAAGGAGCTTGAAGGGGGAGAGGGCAGAATTAGTAAGTATTTGAGAAAATTTGGATTCGAATGGGAAGAGATATCGGATAAAGGGCACATGAGATATCAACCGCATGCTACAGTAATTCTTGATGCTGTTTCAATGTATTCATGGATTGCAGCAACATCATTAGGTATACCTATTTTCAGGGTTAGAGGAACCAATATGTTTAGTCTGCGAGCTGAACCCGTAAAACAGCATGCAGAACTCTTCGGAGAAAGAATGTATGAAATTGAAATGGACAACGAAATCTTAATCCTGAGATTTGCTGCATGTTATCAACAGTTCTCTATACTAAAAGACTGGACATTAAGTTATAAAGATTTACCTTTGGGCATGTTTGAAGTAGCGGATAGTTATCGATATGAACAAAGAGGAGAACTTGTTTTAGGATTTAGATTGAGAAAATTTCATATGCCTGATTTACATATTCTTACAAGAGATATTGAGGAAGCAAAAAAGGTTGTTCATATAGTTAGAGACAAGATAGCTGAAGAAGCTAGAAAAGTTGGTAGAGAGTATCTAGCTATATATAATGTGACTGAAGATTTCTTTAACAACTATCGTGATTATATCCAAGAACTAGTCAGGAGAGAGGGAAAACCTGTTTTGCTAGTAATTTATCCAGCTAATATATACTATTGGGTTATAAATGTTGAATACATAATTATAGATGAAATGAATAGGCCTAGAGAAATAGCTACATGGCAGATAGACGTAGGAAATGCCAAACGCTTCAACATATATTACACAAATGAAAATGGGGAAAAATTATATCCAGTAATTATTCATACGGCTCTACTTGGTTCCTTAGAGAGATACATATACATGGTCTTTGACGCAATAGCTCAGGCCGAGAATAAAGGTCAAGTTCCGGTGCTACCAACATGGCTTTCACCTATTCAAGTAAGAATTATACCTGTTAAGAAAGAACATTTTGAATATTCCTATAACATAGCCCGTGAATTATTGAGGTATGGATTTCGTGTCGATATAGATGATCGTGATGAGAGTTTGGGTAAGAAAATACGTGAATCTGGAATTGAGTGGATACCTTATGTCATAGTTGTGGGTGATAGGGAAGTTAGTACAAATACTGTAAATGTTCGTATTAGACGAGATAGTGTACAGAAGATCATGACGCTAGACGAACTTATATCTATGCTCTTAAAAGATACGGCAGGATATCCGATGGTTCCACCAGCATTACCATTACTATTAACTCAGAGGCCTACACTATATTACCTCAGACCTATAGAATAATTAACCGGAAATACATTGCAGAATCATAGCAGATGATGGTCTGTTGCCCACACTGATTTCATGATGATATGAACCTCCTCTGAAGGTGCAACATAATGGATGAGGTTACAGTTAAAGTACCAACAAAGATCACGTTATTTGGCGAACATGCGGTCATCTATGGTGTTCCAGCCATAGCCTCAACAATCCCTGTATACATGAACATAAAGGGTAAGACATTATCAGAAGAAGTCGTTTCTATTACTTTTAGTAACAAATTATCAACACCTCTCAGCAATATAACCATACATCGCGATAGAGAAGAAATACAGTTACAATCTGATACTGTGATCGTTAAAAAATTACTCAATTACATTTTAACATCGATAGATCTATGTGAACAAGAACTTGGTACTACAAGAAATAGGGGATACAGTTTAATCATAGATAGTCCTCTACCCACTGGAATAGGATTAGGGACTTCTGCAGCCACATCCGTTGGTACGATTGTTGTATGTCTTGCTCTAAATGGCTACATAGAGAATCTAGAGAATCATCGACAAGATATAGCTAAAATGGCTTGGAACGTAGAAAAAACAGTACAAGGGGCGGCTAGCCCCATGGACACGTACACGATTACATTGGGTGGACTAAGATACATCGAACCTAATGTACCTAAGGCAGAGCTCATAGATACTGACAATTGGATGCCAATAATTGTTGGCTATACTAATCGAAAAAACACAACAGTCGAATTGGTTCGTAAAGTCAGAAAACTCAAAGAAAAAGATGAAAATGTATTTAATGAGTTATTGAACATTATCAAGACTATTGTAGAAAACGCTAGAAAAGCTTTTCTGAACCATGACATAGAAACCTTAGGTGTGCTTATGAACATAAATCATGGTATCCTTCAATCCCTAGGTATAGTAGATATGACACATGACACATTGCTTCATGTGTTACGAAATGCCGGAGCTATAGGTGCAAAAACCAGTGGTGCAGGAAGTGGAGGTGCCTTTTTAGCTTTAGCGCGATCAACAAGCGAACTAGATGAACTAGCTTCAGTTGCTGAATCCTTAGGGGCCAGAGTAATAAGTAAGGGACTATGTAAGGATGGTGTATCGTTAGTATAGAAGCTTGTAATTAACTGATATTGTTTATGGTATCACATATTAACGTATGTACGAGCAAGATAATAAAACATAAACACATTTATAATAATACTTGGCTAGCTATCAACTGAATTAATCAGTAATGCATATTGTCAGTTAAGTATATAATTAAATGAAGATATGAATGTACATAACATTATAGATAATATAATTCTCGGACACTATAAGTAGATTAATATTATATAGTAAAGAAATCATTTTGAATAGGAGGTGGTTTAAATCCTTCATATAGAAGAATCGAGTGAAGACAAAAGTAGGGGTATCATGATGTTCTTAAAGCCTGTGTATCATGGAGAAATTATTTTGACCACAAGGAGCAAGGTGAAATGATGTCAAGATCTATCCTAAGAACAGTGTCAGCACTCATGAGTGTTATAGGTAGTTATCTAAATGACGTGAGTTATGTACTCAACTATGCAAAATTGTGATAATAATGGGTCGAACATCTCTATATGAGTTTCTTGAACGATTAACAAGGGATAGAAATATAGAAATTGAATTTATTAATTTAGTAGAATACAAAGAGAGAGATAAAGTTAATTCTCTAATTGAATCATGTATTGAGAGAGGTATAATGGAAAAGATAGGTAACAACATAAAACTCGTAGATGCTGTCGAATTCTTAACATATCTACCCTTGTATGGTATCGATCCAAGTAGATTAAGTATGTATATAGAATGGCACGAATTTGAGGAATTCATAACTAGATTACTTATAGAATTCGGCTGGGATACATATTTAAATTATAGACATGATAGAGTTGAAAGATTTCAAATAGACATAATAGCGTTAAATCACTCTATAAATTTATCTTTATTTATTGAATGTAAGCATTGGAAAAGAATGTCTAGTTTCTATACGAATCTAGAAGATATAATAGATAATCATATAAAGAGGATTGAAAAATATTTAAGAAATTGTGAATGGGTCTGTCTTAAACTTAGCAAGCTTAGACATGTAATGAACATTCTTCCTGTTATTGTAACACTACACGATTTACAAATTAAAGTATTTAAAGGTGTACCTATAGTTTCATTATACAAATTTCGTGATTTCATACTAGATATAGACCGCTATATTGACTTTTTGAATCTGAAAATTTATACAAATAGATGTTATAGTGGTAGGTAACCATAATTAATTATTTGTAACGCTCTTTCTGAAACACTATTGCGGCATATCCCACAATTATGTCTTCATCACTCGTGACATCTCCTGAATGGTAATACTTTAGTAACTCAGCCTTTCCATTTAACAGTTTAACGTACTCAATAATTATTGCTATAGCTCCATAACCACATATTGTTGCATCATATTTTTGAATAAGCTCTAAGAAACCTTTAGTATCTAGATTAATTATTCTATCAATGAACATCATATCGAGTTCTCTAACTTTATTACCTACGTTACTTGTAAATAGTATATAATTATATATCGCTCCATGATGCGTAAAATCAGATGATGCTATAACTATACATCTCTTATTGCTTTTAACGATAGTTTCATATAGTGCTTTTGCAAATAATTGTGCTTCTTCGTAATCTATCTCTCTTACTACAATTGGTACTAATCTAAAGTCTTTGTAAATATATTGGAGAAACGGTAGCTGTACTTCGATAGAATGTTCTCTTATATGGGCTAGTGGATCATCGGTTAGCTCTTTATAATTTTCTTTAAGTGTTTTTATTAGCTCAATATCGACTTCTATGTCACCTAGAGGAGTTGACCATCTACTAAAGTAAGTTGTTGTGGTTATATGTCCTCCAAATCCACTATGATTTGTACCTAGAATTATGACTGTATCTATTTTAGGTTCATTTTCAGCTAATTTCTTGTAAAACCAACTGGCACATGCACCAGAATATTGGTACCCTGCATGAGGCACTACACCTCCTACAACATTAACCTCATTGATATACCTTTTAGGTAGCTCGCCAGGTCCCAGCTCTCTATCTACAAATGCCTTTTCTATTTCTTTTATTAACTTATCCTTGTTTATTGGATAGAATCCCCATATACCAGCCTGAGAATCTCTAACTTCATATCCCATGGATATATACCTTCATCAAATCATGTACCTAATTCTAAAGTTTCTCTAGAAACTTTATATCTTCACTACCCAATCTCCACCCAAGGGCTCCAGCAATTTCGTCTATATGTGTTTTTCTCTCGGATTTAGGTATAGCGGTTACGTATGGTTTTGAAATAATATAATTAAGGGCAACCTGTATAGGTGTTTTACCGTATTTATTTGCCACATGAATAATCATTGGATTACGCTTCACGGAACCCCTTTCAAGAGGTGAGCATGCTTGTAAAGTCATTTTATTTTCGGTAGCTATTTTCAGAATGTCTTTTTCTACACGCTTATCTAAAATACTATACTTATTTTGAATCATTACGATACTATACTTTGAGAGAGCTTCAAGAGCCTTTAAGATGTCCTTAACTTTAAATCCGCTTAATCCTATATATCTTGTCAAACCCTTTTGAGCGATATTCTCTAAAACATTCATCTGCAAATCTATTGGTACAACATCGCCAGGTCCATCAACTAACAGGATATCTACATAGGAAATAGACATACGTTTTAAGCTATTAGATAAAACTTTTATAGCATTCTCTATATCTGAAAGTCGATATGAATCAATTCTAAGCACAATAAATATTTCATCACGCTTAAATTTCTTGATTGTTCTTCCAATAACTTCTTCAGCAAGACCTTCCCCATATTGATCTGATGTTTCAATAAGTCTTAATCCAAGATTAAGTGCGTGGAAAAGGGCTTCTTCAGCCCATCTATAATTCTGTATACCCTTAGTACCTAGTCCTATGGCTGGAACTTTTTCACCAGTATTACCTAGAGGTTTATGATCAGCCATATCTATTTCTACACTCATAGTATTACCACACGAGTTATCTATCTTTATGCAAGTGTTATTTAGAATAAATAATCTTTATCTACTTTTATCTCGACATCAGCTTTATAATCTATAAACATTATCAGGTTGATCGTAATCCTTTAGTAAGTCTCCAAAGACTATTATACAACTTCAGATTAAACACGGTTCTTCATTATTGTTTCAGTTCACAGCCGTTTCATCACTATATATTTATTCTTATATTTAGGGCAATTTATGTTCTATCGACTACTATATATGGCATCAAATGTGCTACTAGCCAAATTGATTAAGGTTCCCTCAAAGTTGTTACGTAAGGTTTTTGTGATAAATTATGGAGATGAACTCAATAATATTGTTAGATACTTTCAAAAGGCTTACAGAATGTTTATGAAGGATACAACATCTAAAACAATTATGCTACCTATATCCTGTAATTATCATACCATTAAAAATTACTTTAATGATTACATTCTGTTACCTGGTGGAGCACTATTGCTACTCAGAAGACCCACATTAACTGATCCTTTAGACTTTGCATCATTTATAAAGGATTCAAAGATATGGTTACAGAGATTCAATCTAGTTTCAAAGAAAGACCTTGACTTAATATTTGTTTACGATCCTATGTCTATGCCCCACGTATCAGCAAAATACATACCTACAATAATAATAAATAAATCAGATGTTAATAAACATGCACATATCTGCTTCTCACAATTAGCTCACCATGAAGGCATCATTTCAATAGATGGTATGAACATCCTACTAGGTATATGGAGTAGAAAAGAGATAATTGAAAATACGTTAAGATATATTAGAAATTATGAGGTAATTAGTACATACAATCCTTTCCTTTGTTCAGATCCATTTAGTGAGTTTAATAGTAATTGTAGAATATCTATAGACTACGATAGACGATTTAAATTCATATCAATAGGTGATAATTGTAATTCGAATGTTCTAATAATAGAATTTTTATCATCATATGTTACAGTATTAGAACAATATCTTAACTGTTTTTACTATTTATGGATACCATTGCCTTCAACACAATTTTTGCCATATTTATACAATGGTTCTAGAGATATTATAAAAGTTAAAAAGCTATTGATTATAAGTCCTATAAACAATTTTTCAGAAAAAGGCTCTATAAGTAATGATAGACTATGGATTAATTTAATAAAACGAATAGCAATTTTTGACAAAATAAGCTTGGTTATAGATAACAGTTGATATAGAATATCCTCATCTGATGAAGTATATGAATATATAATCAGTGAGGTTCGAATTCATCATCCCTCAGACTAGAGCACAACATCATATCTATATGGTTCCACCAAGTGCTAATGGAAACAACATTAATACCTTGCATTCTTCCGGAACCTCTTCATCTAGGTAAAGTTGTTTATTATCACATACAACCATTAACTCCTCTTGAACCATCTCAATGTCTATTTGTTTTTTAATAATATTCAAAATAGTTGAAACTTCTCTACTTTCTGAGCATATTTCTAAAGTTTTCTCTCCAATATTTTTAAAACTCACTATCTTAATTGCTAGACATTTCATAACCATTCGCCAGGACAAAGCTTTATACATTATTATCTTTACCCAAATTTTAAATACTATATGTTCAGTTAGGCGTCTTGCTATCATCCCTTGTGGTCCTCTCCGTCACCATTCATCATTATCTATTTAAACATTATTTGATGATATCGATCACGTTATTTTATCTATCACACGACTAATAAACTGATACACCCTCATAGAGGTACAGCTAAAAATGTAAACTGAGTTGATTATCAACGGTTAAATGAGAAAGATAAATTAGACTTCAAAATATATTACAAGTGGGATACGGAATGAAGATTGTTCATAGAGGAGACAACGGATATACAGACATCATAGGTGCTCGCATTCCTAAAGATTCATACATAATAGAATTCATAGGAAGTGTAGATGAGCTTGTATCCTTTCTCGGTATCATAAGATCTACTATAAGTGAAAACGAAGCCTTAAGAGAAATAGCAACAAAAATTAAGAGTATACAGTTAACTTTAATGAAGGTAGCAGGAATAGCAGCAGGAGATCATAGATATAGTGATCTCTTTAGTAAGTATGTTGAGGATGTCGAAAAAGAAATTATTACGTTTAGCAAAATAGTCAATGTTAATCATTGTTTTGTTGTGCCTGGAAGTAGTCTAGAGTCTTCATTGCTCCATTTTGCTAGAACTTTATGTAGATCTGTTGAGCGTAGAGCTGTTGCTTTATTGAGAAACGGTTTGATTAACAGGAACATCTATGTCTACTTAAATAGACTTTCCGATCTTTTGTATGTTTATGCATTGTATGTTGATGCGATTAGAGGAATAGATTTCGAACGTTTAGATTGATATACCGTAGATGATTCTTAAAGCCTCAAAAAAGAATACAGATATTCCGCAGAAGACAGCGATCTTGAGTAGTTTTGTTGCTTTTAACGCATCTTTAGGGTTCAACGACGAAGCCTTTATCAGGGCTATTACTATTATGGTATCTACTCCAGTTACGGTAATGATCAAGTACATGATAGAGTAATTAAATCTGGAATCGAAGTATGGTATAAAGCTTAACATGATTAAGCTAAGAAAGATGCTCATAGAAATAATGAACGCGTTTTTTGAACCTAGCACTGTAGCTAAGGTTTTCACCCCATATTTCTTATCACCTTCTACATCTTCTATTCCTTTGAGAAATTCTCTTCCAATGTTTAATAGAAATGCATACAGACTAGCTATACATACATGAATTGTGATGTTTGATGCCGACCCTCCATAGATTATTGCAAGACTTGTCAAGAAAGCCACAATAATATTACCTAAGAGTATAATCTTTTTCAATCTTTGTGAATAGAGGTAAGAAAGTATGGATGCAACTAACGCTATTAGTGTGTTCAATAATGACACTGAGAAAGAGAGCGCTACACCTATAGCTAGAAGGGCTATAGCTACGACATATGCTGTAGTAGCATCTATTAATCCAGAAGGTATAGGTCTCCAGGGTTTATTTAGCTGATCAATATATCTATCATAGTAATCGTTTATGGCATTGCTTCCGCTACCAATAAGAAATGCTACTGTAAAAAGCTTGATCGTTACTAAAGCATCAATGTGTCTTGGAATACCTAGTACATATCCGACAATAGCGGCATAACCTAAGGCGATCGCGTTACCTATTCTAATAAGTGAGAACCATGATTTCAGAATTCTCGAATACCTCGACATAGTATCTACCTTATAGTACCACAAGGAGAGCTTTCAATTCCCCTACCAACTTACGTTATATGTCTATATAGATTGTATCCATTTCCTAAAGTCACTAAATAGTTCTATCTCTCTCGATCTCCACTTTAGATACTCTATAGGTGACGAAGGATACGATAGATATAGTGCATAGGCTTGATCCATGTATTGCTTTAATTTGTAGAGTTTTGTTAAGAAAGACGGTTTAGAGACTAGCGATACAAACATTTTCAGACGATTAAGTATGGAAACTGATAACTCTCCCTTATAACCAATGTTGTATACTTCATCACCAATAACCAGTTTTGACTTAAATATGAAATTGAAATCGTTATTGCTTAGATGTTGAATAAATATTCTGAGTATATCTAGGGAAGCTTGTTTAGCTCCGTATGATTTATGGTACTCTATATGATACTCCCATAGATTATCCATGGCGGGCTCTCCTTGGGATAACACTTTTGTTACTACTTTTGCTGCAGTGTGTGCACTAATCATTGCAGATCCTATACCTCCTCCATGTACAGGATTGGCTGTAGCTGCAGCATCACCTATAGCAACAAATCCACTCCATACCATACAAGGTATAGGCCTACGTGTAGGTACTAATCCACCTCCGGAATTCAATATCTTAGTTACAGATCTTTGTATTCTAGGTCTTATGTATTTGTCATAGTTCTGCTTTGGATTTCGAGCACCATTTCTCCACTGGACACCCAAGCCTACATTATACATACCTCCTCCTTTTGGAAACAACCACCAATAACCTCCAGGAGCTATGTCAGTATTTATGTATATGTACGCTAAATCCTCTTCTAGATCTCTGATATCACCTTCTATTATCTCTCTGTAGGTAATATTGAAATCTTCTTTAGGTATAGGTTCCGAGACCCACCACTCTTTAGGTAGTTTACTTCTTACGGCTGCTGGTACACCTGTAGCATCAATAACAATACTAGCCCTCATAACCTTTGTATTACCCGACTTGTCTTTAATTAAAACACCCTTGACCCAAGATCCTTCAATAAGAGGGTTTATGAAATAATGTTCAAGATATGGTTCAGCACCGGCATTTACAGCCATTGTATACAGTCTATACCCAAACTTTTGTCTATTTAGAGAATATCCTTTACCATGTACATCCATCATATGTTGTTCATCGGGCGAGACTAGCCTTACACCACGATAAACATTAGTTGCTTCATCGTACATCTTAGGTGGATCTAATCCCAATTCCACAAAATGATGTTCACCTATAGCATCTCCACATACTTTATCGCCAATGTTGTTCTCGTTCTTTATGTCCACAAAAGCTACTTTAAATCCATTCTTAGCTAATGTAAACGATGCAAAAAGTCCTGCAACCCCTGCTCCAACCACAATTACATCATACTTCATTATTACTCACACTTTAAAATCATTGTTGATATACACGGTATTTAAATCTTGTAAAATATTCTAATAATTTGCTCTATCAATATGCTTTATGTATTTTTTCTAAGGATGCAGACAAAATATCCTTCCATTTTATGTTTATGTGGCCATATTCTTATGCACTTCCTTACATCATCATAAAATTTCATACCTCTGTACCAATTTATTCCATCTGATCCTATACCTATATTCGCCTCTTCAATAATAACCTTATCTTTCATAACGTCGATAACTTTAGTAATAACATATTCATTTTCTTCGGGTGCTATACTACATGTTGTATAAACTATTCTACCTCCGGGTTTAGTCAAATTTATTGCAGATTTTAACAACATAATTTCACGAAATACTAACTTAGCTAAATTTTCTTGTGTCGTTTTCATTTTTCTTGATTTATCAAACATTATAGCTCCTTCGGCACTGCATGGAGCATCAAGAAGCACATAATCGAAATCCCTCTCAATCTTTTTAGGAATTCGAATTCCATTCTCTAGTGTAATCATATACGATTTAAATCCCATTCTAAACATGTTTGCTATTAGAGATCTAATTCTATGTTTTGATACATCATTTGCTACAAGCAACCCTTTATCTTTCATCAAAATCAGCATATGTATACTCTTGCCTCCTGGTGCAGCACACATATCTAAAGTTTTAGAACCTGGTTTAGGGTGTAGTACTAGAGGCGGTATTAATGATGCTTGATCTCTATAGACATAGTAAAAACCCTTTAGATATTCATGGAGCGAACCCAACGAAGGTTTTTTAATATCTTTTGTTACTAGAAAACCGTTGCTACACCAATTGATTGTAGTTATAGAATAGCCTAACATTTTCAGTCTTTCAATTAGTATGTCGCATTTAGTTCTCAATATGTTACACAGAATTGCTGGCCTATATTCATAATTTTCGAAAGTATCAAGCAATTCTATTGTTTCTTCAAAACCAATCATATCTATATATCTCTGCACAATGTAAGGCAAATAACCATATTTTCTAGCGAGTTCATTTACATCTCTATTTATGTTCTCTATTTTAATTTCTTTTAGAATTTTACTATAAGTTATGCCATTACCTTCAGTCGCGGGTTCTACGTTCATTTTTCACTCCTTGTAAGCTTCATCATCCTTATGAAACTCTTTATGCCCACCCGCTAATGTAGTTAGGGGGACACAAAAGTTTTACTTAAACTAAAAAATTAAGGTTACATTATTTGATCAAGATTAAATTAATTATAATTATTAACTTAAATTAACGCTCTTTATTTGATAATGTCGTTTTCAAGAAATACATGTAGATAGGTGATGGCTCTAGAGGTTTGCTTCGAAATTCAGGATGAGCCTGAGTACCTATAAAGAAATTATGATTCTTCAGCTCCATAAACTCTATGATCTCCTCATCACTACTTATGCCACTAATTATGAATCCATTCTTTTCAAGCAATTCAACGTACTTATTGTTGACACCATATCTATGTCTATGTCTCTCTACTACAATATCTCTTCCGTAGGCTTCAAAAACTTTCGTCCCTTTTATAAGCCTAATAGGCTTAGAACCCAAACGCATAGTTCCTCCTAGAAAATCTATATTACGTTGCATAGGTAACAGATCTATGACAGGGTGAGGAGTTAATGGATTAAGCTCGCTACTATCAGCATCATGTAGATTAAGTATGTTTCTAGCGAATTCAACTACCATTAACTGGAAACCAAAGCATATACCTAATGTTGGTATGTTATTTTCTCTTAAATATTTTATGGCCTTGATCTTACCCATACTACCTCTTTTACCAAATCCTGGAAGTATTACTGCACAATCCACTTTTCCTATAAGTTCTTCCACACTATAATTGTCATGGTTTTCAAGTTCTGAAGATTCTATCCAATGAAATACTGGTTTTATGCCTAAATGTGCAGAAGAATGCTTAATAGCTTCAATTATACTTATATAGCTATCTTGTAACTTAGTATATTTACCCATCATTGCTATACGTAATTTTATATCAGCTTTCTTAAGTTTTTCCACAAAGTCTAACCATAACGATATATCCGGTTCTCTATACAGTAGTTCAAGTCTTTGGGCTATAAGTAACGGAACTCGTTGCCTATACAATATTAAGGGGACTTCGTATATTGTTTCCACATCATGATTAGATATGACATATTCTTCAGGGACATTACCGTAGAGGGCTATTTTTCTCCGAGCTTCATCACTCAACGGCTTCTCACATCTGGCAACAATCATATCAGGTTGTATTCCTATTCTTCGTAACTCTTGAACACTGTGTTGAATAGGTTTAGTCTTTTGTTCTCCAGTAGTCCTTAGTGTTGGCACTAGTGCCACGTGAATGAAGAATGTGTTTCTATATCCATTTTCTAACCTCATTTGCCTTATAGCCTCAAGAAATGGCAAGCCCTCGATATCACCAACAGTACCGCCAATTTCAACAAGTGCTATATCAGCAGCCTGTTCTCTAGTTACCTCCATGATTGAATTCTTTATCTCATTAGTTATATGTGGAATTATCTGTACTGTTGAACCTAGGTATACACCTTTTCTCTCCTTAGTTATAACAGAAAGGTACACTTGCCCCGTCGTTATATTGTTTTTCTTACTGAGATTTTTACCTAAGAATCTTTCATAATGACCTATGTCTAGATCTGTTTCACCTCCGTCATCTGTTACAAAAACCTCTCCATGAGCATAAGGATTCATAGTTCCGGCATCAACATTAATATACGGATCTATTTTTATGGCAGTCACATTATATCCCATAGACTGAAGTAACATAGCTATTGATGCTGATGTAACACCTTTACCAACTCCGCTCAAAACACCTCCTGTTATAAAGATGTACTTAGTCATGTTCTCTTACTCTCTGAACCTAAGGTGATAGTTACGTTATATGTACACAAATAAAAAGTTAAAGTATGTTGAATACTTTAAACAGTATGCTTAATATTCAAATTCAGTGTTATTCAATAATGATTAGGATGTCAGTAACAATTTTGAACAATTTTGATAAGATAATATTTATACTTTACATGGATAATGCATTTTTACTCTATTGTTCTTGAGAAACTATTTATCATGGCTAAGAATGTTTGAAGATCGGCGAAAGTATTCCAGATATCTCCACTAGATGCATAGGAACATCCTTTCATTCATTAGAAACAGTAACACGCAATGCTAATCCTTATTAGATCACCTTATATTTAAGTAATCCAAGAATTTAAAGGCCTATATGTTATACTCTGGTACTCTTCCCGCTATACCCTAATATGTCGCCCCTTTCCTTATTTACATAATACTTTTGTACAATAATATTGGGAAGTCCAATGGAACTATTATTTACAACATTAATAGCTACAACATTTCTTACTTCATCGATGGCTATTCTAGCTTTGAATCTCAAGCTAAGAAATCGTATGGCATTCAAGGACAAAAGTAGTAAAGGTGATAAAAATATGCGGAGTGAGGAATATGATATCTATAAATCGGTAAATAGTGGTTATGCATACACGGTAGATGTAGGTGATTCTCTTGTTGTAGTTGTCGTAGTGAACAAGAATAACATAGGTTCAAGTTTCCTAAGTATTTTACCAAGCCCTATAGAAGTAAACGCTGAAAACTATAATAGTGAATAACTTTGAATAGATTGATACAAAATCGCAACATACGTTTATCATCTATCATAGCGTTAACAACAACATTTTGCTTACTCATAGAAACGAATGTTTATTTAAAGATCTTTATCATGTTTGTTAGTTACATGTACACAAAGATATATAGTTTCATTGTTAACTTCTTTTCCTTAAATAATGATAGAGTAGTCATTCTAAGGATGTTGAAGATACACCTTTTCACGATATCAGTAATGTACAATTATATCCTAATAAAGCTGGCAAAGGATATAGGTTTTAGCTTGATTAAAACAAGTATGTTTATACTTGCGTTACCATTAGTTCTACAAGCACTATCTACAAAATTAGATTCTATAATGTCCAAAAAATCTATAACGACCATTTCAGATGCCTCAAGCTTTATGTTATTGTTATCAGTATATGTTAACCATATTTATGACTTTAGATTGGAGAATGCAGCATTAATACTTATATTGTCATTGCTAACTCTCTTTACATTCTTGAAAAGATTTCCTCTCCAAGTAACTCTTCCTCCAATCATGGCGTATATATTCGTCAATTCAGGCAATATCTCATTCTTAGCCTTTATGTATGTATTACATCTATCGTATCTTTATGGATACATGAATTCTCTATCTAATCCTAATAATATCTTACCACAACATACACTATCATCACTTTTCCTAATGTTATTATCATTGATTATTTCCCTACTGCTTTTTACTATTACAGGGTTAAGAACATTATTAGTCATTAATGGGCTCATTACTGTGTTGCTAATTACGTTTTTATTGTTATGTTCTTAGCGGCAGCAATGTTCTATACTCTGACTATGTTCGTATAAGGTATGTTCGTATAATTCATTACTCTATATAGTATGGTTTTTAGCTCTGAGGATTAGTAAGGAAAACAACATTAGGTAATTCATAATGGCTAGGATCATCTCTTCCATACTATTTCACCATTCTTTTTCTCTATTCTAATAACTCTGTGAATTGGAATAGCTATGAATTCATTGACTTCGTTACTTACATATATGTAGTTGTTGTCCGCATTCTTTATACAACTAAACGGTATATATCTGTATCCAGTTGTCGTCATTCTATCAATTATCACTATTAGAAATTCCTCCAGAGAATCTCTATGTTTCCAGATGATCCTATTTATTGCCTCTTTGATTTTCACACATAATCTCCTTGATTATTATGTGCAGCTATCTTTTATATCTATCTTGCAATATTCTACAAGATATAAATGCGTAAATGATTTTATTAGGTCATATTCTACAAGACTAGATTCTGATGTACACACAATGTATTGATTATTAGATATAGGTTCACTCATTATAATAATTATAATAGTAACGAATATATTCTTCTCTTAGCTTTAGGCATTGGGTATGGAATTTATGTACAGAGTTGCTAGGATAAATGTTAGTAGTGGAAGCTACACTATAAAGGAGTACAATATTAGCGAAGTATTAGGTCCTATAGATGTAGGCTTGAAGATACATGAAGAACTTGAATCATGGAAATATGACGTATTCAGCCCTAATAATGCCTTAATTTTAGGGGCAGGTCCATTTGCTGGAGGTAAGCTATTTGGTTCACATAGACTTATAGCGTTATTTAGGAGCCCTGAAAGTAAAGGAATACACTTCTCCGCTATGGGTGGGGTAGCGTATAAGTTTATTGGATGCGGAGTTCATGCAGTTTCAATAGAGGGTATGGGTTCAAAGCCCATAGTTATTACAATAGAAGGAAATACCGAGGGTATCGTAAAAGTTAAGTTAGATTATATTGAACTAGAGGAGCTTGAAAGAATATACAGAGGATACGAAGGATATATTGGAGCTTTTGCGCTTATACGTTATCTATTAGATAGGTACCTAGAAACTATACAAACACTAAATGCTAGACCCATAGTAGTAGGTCCAGCTGCATTAAGGACTGTATATGGTGCTATAGTATCTGTCGATATAGATCCTAGCAAGAAGTTGTTGATACATGGAAGAGAAGATTATGCTGCTAGAGGTGGTGGAGGTTCTGTTCTAGCTCAGGCTCATAATGTTGTTGCTATAATAGCTGGTGGAACCTGGAAACCTAAGTTACCTGAAGAATTAAATAATATATCTAATTTGAACGAATTATATAAAAAGATTACAGGAACGGATTTTGTCTCTACTGTAACTAAATCTACAGTAAAGTATCGGTATGATCAATCTATTGGCGCTGGAGGAACGTTTGGTGTAAATTATCCTCATTATAGAGAGCTCCTACCGTTATTCAACTATAACACTATGTACGTACCTAAGCATATAAAGAAAAAATTAGTTGATATGTTGTTAGAGAATTTCTGGTTACCATTTGTTGAAGAAACTTTTGTAAAAAGTAAATCTTGGGAAACGTGTGGTGAACCATGTCCCGCAGCATGTAAAAAGATATGGAGAGGTAAGAAAGTTGACTACGAACCTTTCAACGCTTTAGGACCTTTCATAGGTGTTTTAGATCTAGAGCTAGTGACAAAAGCAGTAGACATAGGCGATCAACTTGGATATGACCTAATAACACTAGGTCATATCGTTGCATGGCTTCTTGAAGCTGTATACAAAGGACTACTAAAGCCGGAAGAGGTAGGCATTGATGATATTCCTTCACTAGACCCTTCAGCATTAAATATCAGCTTGTGGTCAAAGAATATTAGGTTAGCTGAAAAGATTATCTTGAATATATTAGAAAAGAAAACAGATGTATTGAAACTTGTTGCGGAAAAAGGTATTAGAGCTGCAGCTAAAGAATTAGATAACATGTTTAAAGATAGAGTTGAAAAGATTCGTACCAGATTTGAAGACATTGTAGTGTATGTACCCTATGGTGAGGATGGGTATATGACGCCAACGTTTTACTGGTCTCCGGGTGTTGTGTTACCTCTAGTTATTGCAGGAAAGTACTTGACTAATTACACACCAACATTCTCTGAACCAGAAGAATTTGCCAAAACAGTAGCAATAAGGATACTAAAGGAAATGATAATTGAAAATACGGGATTGTGTAGATTTCACAGAGGCTGGTTCGAAAAGAATGCGTCTGATCTCTATAAGCTCTTAGGAATAGATATAGACCTTGATAAGTACGCAAACGAGCTGTACATCAAGATGGCTTTATACAACATAAGATCTGGTGCTAAACCAAGATATATTGAAAGTGAGAAGGTTAAAGATATATTCGTAACGCTCGCTCTCGAAACGAACTCCGTTAACTGGATCTCTAAATTCAACACAGATCGAGAGAACTCTGTAAAAGAATGGTGGAATAGAGCTAGTAAGTATATCGTAGAACAACTTAAACTTCCTCAAGAATGGCTTAATTGATTTACAAATACGAAGCTAATAAAGTAATCTCCAATATCTTAAAATAAAATAATACATAACATACATTATGAGATGAATAAAAACAAGATAGTAAATTTGTGGATAATGAACTTTTAATGTATTACTGATGACAAGATAAAAAGATGTACAACTTTTATAACACATAAACTATATAAAGCAAATAGTATAGTGTATTTTGGGCATGAAACTATGAGCTCAAATGAAAAGAATGTTCCAAAGATTAAACGAGGCATATGGATTGAAGGAGATACCATGTATGTAGCTGGCGAAGAGTTTATAGAGAAAGTAGCAAGTGCTTTGGCGTCTTTGACAAGACTAAGAATTCTTGGACTGATATTTAAGGAAGATGTAGGAATAGAAGATTTAGCTGAAAAACTTAATCAAAGCAAAGCAAATATCAGTACCCATGTAAGAAGACTTGAAGAAGCAAATATCGTTAGAGCCGTGTATATGCCTGGTCATAGAGGTATAAAGAAGCTTGCCAAACCTATGGTTAAGGAAATTAAAATATTGCTTTCAGAGCTCGCTGAAGAAGTTGAGGAAAGGATGAGGGAAGCACCATTACCGCCAGAAGAAAACCTTCAAGAATAAATAAGTCTCTATGTGTAGGACGGCATATTTTATGCTGAACACTTTAGTATTACCATAATTACTTTACTGTGCTATTGTTTAAATATATGAGAGATAATGCTTACCTCAAATATATGATTGTATAATTACTTTATAACATTTATAATTCAAAGTAGCTATATCTACTATTGGTAACCCACGTTAGTATAGTACTATAATCATTAAAGTATGTTAATACACATTTATCCACCTTAGACATACTAATCGATTAGTTTTAGTAAATTAAGTATACAAAGATGTTTTAGTAATAATTTAAATTCTTCAAAAATAATAAAATAAAGTCATATAGTTACATTACGTAAAGCAAGATAACAAAGGAAACTCAAATATAACATTATTTCAATCTTTAAGTAGTGTAATTGTTCTAATGTACCTTATGAGACATCAGCAACACTAAAAGCTATAGGCATCTTGACCTTAATTTAATAATATATAGTTCATATTAAATTCTCTAAAATAAAATAATGAAGTTCGTTTAAAGTCAAGAACATGAAATTAAACAGCAATTGTTCGTATTGTAAATAAAAGATAATTGTAGAGGTCCAGTGATAATGATGTCACATACCGTTTAGAGGATAATCGATGTCAAGAATACAGTTCATTTAATTGATTGGACAAAAATAGAAATGATAAATATGATAAAGGTAGATGTATGTCTAAGTCAATGAAAGATTGGAATCATGACTATATTAAAGATTAGATAAAATGAACTTACATATGGAAGCTTATTTTAACATTAAAGAATCAGTTGCACAGTCTTCTACTATCAAATACCATTTTCATGATTTAATTAAAATTATTCACATGAATATGTATAGGGTAGTAAAGCCCTGAAGTATTTAGATGTTCTAGGGCTTATGAACAACCCTATCTTAATTTCCTTACCTCTGTGATTTCTAATTACGTATACTTTATTAGGAGCTATTGTGATCACCGTATGGGATGTAGGATCTTTAACTTTTACCTCATTCTTGCATACCATACCTTGGTTACCTCCTACAGTCGCTGGAGTTAACATAGGTAGAGGTCTACAATGCATTTAAGTGTCTAGAAATTTTAAGCTTTATTAAGACACAAACAATAAAATTAACTTCACGGATAAGTGAATTGGTGAAAATACTGAAGACTTATTGTGATCTTTATGAGTATTAGATGCTTTATAGCTATAGAAATCGAGAATGATGAAGTACTTAGAGAGATTATAAAGGTTAAAGAAGAACTATCGATAAGAGGTCTAGATATAAAACCAGTTGAAGATGAAAATATACACTTAACATTAAGATTTCTGGGCGGTATATCGCAGAATAGTTTTGAAGTCGTAAAGGAAATGTTATCAAGCTTTAGTCAGACAATTAATAGATTTGAAATTGAGATCAGAGGTCTAGGAGCCTTTCCATCAATTGTTAATCCTAGAGTGATTTGGGTTGGTATTGGAAAAGGTGTTGAAGAATTATATCAGATAAGGAAAATAATTGATCATGAAATATCAAAGAATAAATTATATGATATTCATAAAGATGAACAAGAGTTCCATCCACATATCACATTAGCACGTGTAAAAAGTCTTAGAAATATAGAGTCATTTTACGATTTCTATAAGCACTATAATGATTATTTGTTTGGAGTATCATCTGTTACTAAAATTAAGTTAAAACAAAGTATACTCAGACCTCAGGGACCTATATATCGCGACGTATTTATCGTTAGTCTAAGGTAAGATGATATAATGATGCATGATATAATAATGCCCGATGTGAACAGTATTATCCGCGAGGTTGCTGAGGAAATAAGACCCTCTGATCAGGAGAGAAGGAGGCTTATGGAGATATACGAACGCATAAAGTTTATACTGGAGATATGTTTGTCACGGTGCTTGGATAGAGAGATGGTGGTAACGTTGCAGGGATCTTTAGCTAAGGACACCTTTCTCAGGGGTCAATCAGACATCGATGTGTTCCTGCTGTTTCAGCCACGTAGCGGTACAGGTTATGAGTGGTTCAAGGGGGTCCTAGTTCCCGCCGTTATAGGCTGTTTCAGAGACTACAAGTATACACTGAACTACACTTCTCATCCATATGTTACACTGTATGTTGATGATGTGGAGGTGAATATAGTACCTGCTTTTAGGATTGAGAGCCCCAGCAAGATAGTTAGCGCTGTTGATAGAACCCCGTTTCACACTGAATACGTTAGGAACCGTCTCTCTATGGAGCAGAGAGATGAGGTGAGGGTTCTGAAGTATTTCCTCAAGCAGTGGAGTCTCTATGGAGCTGAAGCCTCTACCAAGGGTTTTTCGGGCTACCTGGTGGAGCTGCTAGTAATAGCGTACGGCACATTCCTCAACCTGTTGAAGAGCTGTACCAGTTGGAGAGCCTACAGAACATGCATAGATATAGAAAACCATTATAGAACCCAGGGGGAGTGTCTAAAGAGGTTCAGAAACGATGTGCTGGTCGTAGTAGATCCCGTGGACTCCAACAGGAATGCCGCGTCTGCTTTATCGTTGAAGAACTTTGCCTTATTTAAGCTCCTAGCGAGGCTGTTCATAGAGAGTCCATCGCGTATGTTCTTCCGGGCCAGTGAGATAGAGGTGTGTAGCGGTGTTCCTGCCGAAGATGTTGTCCGTATACATTTAGAGAGCTACAGAAGCTGTCTATACGGACTAGAGTTCGATGTGGTGAAGCCCATTCCAGATGTTGTGTGGGGTCAGTTGAATAGGTTACGCAAAACTATAGCGAATACCCTTAGGTCCCAGGGAATAGGCGAATCGGTGCGGGTGGATTCGTGGATCAATAGAGCCTTAACGAAGGCTATAACAGTTGTAGAGGTAATCTTCTGCAACAAGAGGTACGCATTACATAGGGGTCCCTATGCATATGATACCCATAACGCTCTAGAGTTTCTGGTCAAGAACAAGAGCACAGGGATGGTTTCCTGGATCGACGACGATGGAAGGCTCTATACCTTCAGAATGATCGACACAAACATAGAGAAGATAATCATGGATACAGTCTCGAGATCTTCGCCAACAAGCTTGAGACCAACAAAGCTCCTAGACCTAGGAAACAGAGAAACCCTGCAGATAGTGGATCCTGATTTCAAGAAATGGCTGAAGGAGTTTCTGGAAGGAAGCTCCATCAAAAAAATTATGAGATTACTTGAAGATCTTGATCTCAATTCTTGATATATCGACCATTTTTTCTAGAATTTTACCACAACTAGGACATGTACTAGCTATTCGTACAATAAGCTCTGAAGGTGAAGGAACTCCATAATAATCCTGTCCGGCCCTCAAAAAGGTGTATATAATTGCACCACATTTTGTACATCTATAGACTACTGGCATGAGAGACCACACCGAAACTTCTCTTAAGAAGATTAAGAGGGGTTTGATATTTATACCTGGACCCAAGTAATACTCAGATAATACCCAAATTAAGTTATGGATGAAATACTTCATTCAGATTTTTAAAATCAAATTGACGGTGAGACCCGGGGTACACTAATTACTATATTGCTGAAAAGCAATTTAGTAATATCATTTAGAATAGACTATTCGTAATATTAGAACAGTATCTAAGGATAGATAGTGGGGCCGCCGGGATTTGAACCCGGGACCACCAGCGATCCGGGCGGGAAACACCCCAGGCTGGCATCCTAGCCAGGCTAGACGACGGCCCCACACAGGTTGATTCCTAAAGTTAGTCACCAAAAAATTAGGATATTAATTTTTATTATGTCAAAATTATATAGCCAGTTATATCTTTACGATCTTTATTTCAGCAGCTGAAGAGCATTTTTCCATCTCTTTTTTCCATAAAATTGAAGGAGTCCACATAATCCATGCTGGCACCTTCTTTATGAATTCGTAGGCTTCGTCCCAATCATCTAATCCAAGTTCTTCCGCTAACTTTTCTAGGCTTGTTTCTGTTCGTACATAGGTATTCAATATTTTAACAATTTTTTCATCTAAATTTATTTCTTTATCACCAACTTTTACTACGTACTTACGACATATACTCATTTATTGTACACCATTGTTTTTTGAAGTACATAATGTTATAACTTGAGATATGATTTTAACCAATATATATAAGCCTTAGAGAAACGTTAAAAACGTTCTTGATCATGTGTAAGATCATAAAGTGAGCGCATAACATTCTTCCCTAGCTTTATAAACTATACCTTCTCTACGCATTCTACTTAAAGTCTCCTCAACAAGTCTTTCATCAATGTTTCTCTCCTTAGCCTTTACAACTATATCACGTATTTTGGCGCATCCATCGGATTTTGATAGATCTCTTATTATTTCTTCTACTATTAACATTCTCTCTCTCTGAGATTTGGGTTGCCCGGTCATTATGACATCTATGTCGACTTCTCCCCTCTCTACATCAATTCCAACACTTTCAAGCATACTCTTCATAAGTCTTATGGCTTCAGCTGCATCTTCTTCTGTTACCTCGTGTTTTAAAGCCATTTTAGCATGAGCTTCAGCTAATCGTATTAGTGCTTCAAGTTGTCTAGCTGTTATAGCTATAGGTGATTCCGGTACCTCTAAACTCTTCTTCCTCATTTCAACAAAGAAGTTCTCTATAATTCTCCTAGCTTCTTCTGTTAATTCAGGTCTCACATATTTTCTCGCATAAGCTATATACTTCCTCAATAGTTCTACATCTATTAATGGTTTTATTTCTTCATATTCGCTATGTGTAACAGTTATATGTCTTGCAAGTTTTAGGTCCCTATTTGCGGTTGGTATATCCTTAATAACGAATATCAAGTCAAATCTTGAGAGTATTGTTGGAGGTAAGTTAACATTATCTGATATCGATCTATTCGGCAGATACCTACCGTATCGTGGGTTACCTGCAGCCAATACAGAAGTACGAGAGTTCAATCTAGCTACAATACCCGCTTTAGCTATAGATATCGTTTGCTGTTCCATTGCTTCATGTATTGCAACTCTATCTTCTTCCCTCATTTTATCTATTTCATCAATACACGCAACACCACCGTCAGCTATTACCAAGGCACCAGCTTCAAGATAAAACTCTCCTGTCTGTTTATCTCTAATAACTGCTGCTGTAAGTCCTGCAGCTGTAGCCCCTTTACCTGTTGTATATATTGCTCTTGGAGCAATACGTGCAACATATTGAAGTAATTGAGATTTTGCTGTGCCAGGATCACCTATTACCAGAACATGAATATCGCCCCTAATTCGTGTACCATCTTTCAACTGTTTTAGATTACCACCGAAAAGCATTAACGCTATAGCCTCCTTAATATCCCACATACCATATATGGCTGGAGCTATAGATGCTATAATTTTTCTTCTGATTAACGGATCATGTGCCAAATATAGAATCTTCTCTTCATCTTCTTTCGTTATCTCTATCTCTTCTAACATTCTCTGAGATACTATTATATTGTTGGCATCTATGAACATGGCATAGATACTTCTCGTTCTTTTGCTCTCTGGAGTCCTTATCTTTGGTATACCAATAACTGTTACCCTATCACCAGGTCGTGCTACATCGACAAGATCATCATATACATCAACTTCAATAGATCTAGGCATTCTACCTGCGGGCATCTCTTCTGGGCGTTCTTGAATAACAAGACGTTGAAAATCTCTATACTGTGATTTTTCTACAATTAATCTCCAACTACCACCAGTTTTTCTGCAATATGGACATTGTATTGGTTTTTCAATTACTTCTCCAATAACCTGCTCCACAACCTCGTTACCACATTCATGTCTAAATATGGCTTTCACTATCTTCTGAATTGGCGGTGTAGCTCTAACTACGATACCTTCAATGGCTATCAGTTTTCCTATATATACGCTTCGTAAATCTCTTATCTTCACTACTAATGATGAAGGTATATCTACAAGTCTGGGCACAATGTAATGTATCTTGTCTAGATATTCTGGTATTTCTAATTCAATTATTTTTCTAAAAATCTCACTAAGTTTGTTTAGTGATTGTTCAGGATTTCTAGAAATGTAATCTGCAAGTTCTGTAGAGAAACTAAGTATATCAGTAAAGCTAACCTCAATACTAGATTTGTTTTCTACTAAAATTCTCTTTAAAGAATTCACATATTTAGGTTTTCCATCACCATCTTTATAATACTTAATGAATTCTTCAATCATAGATAGATAATCAATAATGTGTGAAGAAACGGCTCTATCTAATTCTTCCATAACTTTCACCTATCATTAAGTTCTACGAACTCTTTAATCCATTGTTTATAGATATTATGTATAATATTTATAAGTATTTTCTCTTCTATGGTACAGTTCTTTTCAATAATATCTATTCCACCTAATTGTAACGCTCTAAGTATTCCCGAGAGCCTTACATTAGCTATATCTGTAAAATCTTCGCGCATCTTTTCTGAAGTTCTTAGTGTAACTATATCGCCCTCTGTCTTTGCCTTAGCCATAATCATTCTTATGCTTTCCTTAGCCTTTACATAGAAGAAATCATCTATTTTTAGCAATGAACCTTTTTGCTGCATATGCGAGAATCTAGCTCTTGCCAAGTCTTGTTGTGACATTATACCTTCAGTTATTTCGGCTAATCCGTTGTTTTCTAAGATCTTTGCTAACACTCTTGGAAGTGGTACTTGAGACCCTTTTTGTAACGAGCTATCAATTACCGGAATTTTTTTGCAGCTCTTTAGCATTGTAGTTTTTACAGGTTGCAATTCATACATTAACTTCAATAATCTCAGTATCATTTTGCTGTCTCCTTCTCACAGTAAGGTTTGTAAGCTTTAACAGTTTAAATGCAGTTAGCTATCTCGTATCTAGGTCAATTTGATTAGATATTTGAAACTTTTTAACGTTTTATGTTTAAATCTAAAAGATTATTACTTTTTGAAGCAGTCAAGAATAATATAGTGTAGTGGATGAGGGAAAAATCAAATGAGTCAAAAAACATTAGAAGAACTTTTATGGGTTGAAAAATATAGACCTAGATCATTAAGAGATATAGTGAATCAAGAAGAAGTTGTCAGAAGACTACTGAAATTCGTTGAAGAAAGAAATATGCCGCATCTCCTTTTTGCTGGTCCTCCAGGAACGGGAAAGACTACAGCAGCATTAGCATTAGCTCACGACCTCTATGGTGATGAATGGCGAAAATATGTGTTAGAACTAAATGCAAGCGATGAAAGAGGGATTACTGTAATAAGAAGTAAGGTGAAAGAATTTGCACGAAGCAGGCTTCCCGGAGAAATTCCATTCAAAATAGTTATACTTGATGAAGCTGATAACATGACAGCTGATGCACAGCAAGCCTTGAGGAGAATTATGGAAATGTATGTTGAAACAACGAGATTTATACTCATAGCGAACTACCCTACCAAGATAATAGACCCGATACAGTCTCGATGTGCTTCCTTCAGATTTTTGCCATTAAAGAAAGAGGACGTGGTATACAGACTTAAATGGATATGTAGCAAAGAAAATGTTTCATGTAAAGATGACGGTCTTGAGGTTATATATGAAGTTAGCGAAGGTGATATGAGAAAAGCAATAAATATTCTACAAGGTGCAGTTGCATTAGGTGAAGTTACAGTATCATCGGTATACAAGGTCGTTGGACTAGCACATCCCAAAGAAATAAGGGATATCATAAATTTAGCTCTATCTGGTAAATTTATAGAAGCTAGAGATAAACTTAGGAATTTAATGATAATTTACGGATTAAGCGGTAATGATGTTTTAAGACAGATGCACCGAGAGATATTTTCGGCTGATCTAAAGATACCAGAAGACGTAAGGATAACATTGGCAGACTTTATCGGCGAAATACATTTTAGGGTAATAGAAGGTTCTGATGAAGAAATACAGTTGACAGCGCTTTTAGCTAGGATGGCACTCTTAGGTCAAAGAACAAGCATAAGGTAGACATAGGTACGGAATATGAATAGAAAGGTTCCTTGGACTATAAAGTACAGACCTAAAAGCATTAATGACGTAGTTGATCAGGATGAAGCTAAGAAGAAGATCTTGGAGTGGATAAAGAAATGGCCTAATGTAGATAAAAAAGCTCTTCTATTATATGGTCCTCCAGGTGTTGGAAAGACATCGCTTATCGAAGCTATAGCCAATGATCTAGGATATGAATTAGTTGAACTAAATGCTAGTGATAATAGAAGAAAAACCGATATAGAAAAGATAGCTACAAAAACATCTTTGACAAAGTCACTAAAAGGATACAAAAACAAGCTAGTATTATTAGACGAAATAGACGGTATAGCTGTAAAAGATGATGTAGGAGGTCTCGAAGCAGTAAAAGCTCTCATAGAATCTTCATCTATTCCTATAATAATGATAGCTAATAATCCTTGGGATCCAAAACTAAGGGAACTAAGAGAACATTGTGAAATGATTCAATTCAAAAAACTATCAAAAACTGATATGAAAAAGTTTCTACAAAAAATATGCGTAAATGAGGGTCTTGAATGTGAAGAAGATGCACTAGATTATATAGTAGATAGATCTGAGGGTGATATGCGTGCAGCAATAAATGATTTACAAGCAGTAGGTGAAGGTCAAAACAGAATAACTGTTGATATGGTTAAGTTACTGCTTAGACCACGTGATAAGGAACGTGACCCTTTTGAAACACTACGTATGATATTTTCTGCGAACTTTTCATGGCAAGCCAAAATGGCACTAAATCAGTCACAACTTGATTATGAACAACTTAAATTATGGCTTGAAGAGAATATCCCCTATCAGTATCAGAATACAGAAGATCTTTCAAGAGCTTATGAGGCTTTAAGTAGAGCTGATGTATATATGGGAAGGATTATCAGAACAGGCGATTGGGATCTACTTTCATATGCTATAGACTTAATGACAGCTGGTATAGCTTTTTCTGCTAAGAACAACCCTAAAGACAAATACAAATGGACCAAATACTCCTTTCCTCAAAGGATTACACTCCTATCTAAGTTAAAGGAGGTTCGCGAGATATTTGATGATCTAGCTAAAATTATAGCCATAAGATTGCACATATCAATATCAACAGCAAAAAACGAAGTAATACCATTTCTAAGATCAATGTTCGCTTCTAATACTTTATTTGCAGCAAAAATAGCATATAGTATGGGATTTTCAGAAAAAATCATAGAGTTTCTAGCAGGGCCATATAAACAACAAGTGTTAGAGCAGTATCGTCAAATCAAGAAGAAAATAGAGAACGGATCATTAAGCGAATTAAATAATAAGAAGCAGAGAAATGATGAAGAAAAAACAAAAAAGTCAGAAAAAATCTCAAGAGATCTTCTATCATTTACGAAGAAATAGTTGAAAGTTCATCAAGACTTTTTATAATATTAATCATAAGCTTTGCCATATCATTATTTGTCAGCCTTATTAGCCTTAGTTTCCCTATTTTTATTTCCTCAATAAGCTGAAGTCTTTTCATATGATCTATACATTTAGATATAGTGGTATAATTGCTGTTCAATTTAGATATTAGTGCTGTAATATTAAGTGTGTTGTTTTCTGTTTCTATAAGCACGGATAATACAGCCCATATACAGGGTTTTCCAACAATTGAAACCCTATTTTTCAACATATTATAATGGGTTAATTCATCAATAAACATTTTCATCTATTTGCCCCATTATTGGTAAAGAATATTTAAAAGGAAGGAGTAGTATGATTAAGAAGTATCCGCAAGTTCTTTCTTTGTATTGATGGCTTCATCAACTTTCATTTCAAGTTCATTTAATGGAACGGCTATCGATATTAGTGTTGTTCGTCCCCTGAAACCCTTGCTAGAAACTTTAGCTTCAATTATTCCCATATGTTTAAGAGTATTAACATATTCATAAACTTGTGTATGTCTGCGAGGTTTAACACCAAATAATTGGCATATGTAGCTATATTCATCTTCAACCTCACCGATTTTAACAAAGACTGTCTTCTTCTTCTTTAGGCTCCTTATGATTGCCTTTAATAATAAAAGTTCATGAAGTTGTAGAAAGTTTATATCATCTGAGATGCGTACAATTTCTGAGTGAACAATGCCTAAAGCTTTTCTTACATGTTCTATGGTAACTTTCTGAACACCTTCATGATCAGCTGCTTGCCCTGCCAACAATAATGCTTCAAGAGCAGATCTCGCATTACCTTCACCACCTTTATCAACACCTTTGCTATCGGCTATGAATTTCAACAATTCATCGTCTATTGTTCCTTCATAGAACGCTAAATCTCTTCTGTAACTCAGTATATCAAAAAGTTCACCAGACGTGTAGGGATCCAGCTTAACCATGTGTCTAAGTATGTAGCTTTCCGTTGTAGGATCTAACTTGCTTAATGATGATATATTCCGTGAAATGAATATATAGTTTATCCTTTTTTTAGTATCAGAATATTCGTCATATACCCTTATTAAAAAATACACAGCATCATTACCTTCTGTTGATATAAAGTAATCAAATTCATCTAAAGTAACGAGAAGATAGATATCATGCTTCTCTATATAATTCAAAAGCGCTAGCATCATTTCTCTTGGTGATAGACCTCTTATTGGTATTGGCGCACCTATTTGCCTAATTATTTCAGAAACCACTTCGTATAAAGTTCTATCTCTATGACAATTAATATGAACATAGCGTAAGTCGAATCCTCTTTCTGATGCAAATTTCCTGATTTCTCTACCAAAAACTTTTGCCATGGCTGTCTTACCTACACCTACTCCCCCTACTATCATTGTCCTTACGAATACACCTCCGGGAGATATCATCATAGGTTTAAAAATTTCAGCAAGTTGCCTTAGTTGGATCTCTCTACGAGGTAGATTTTCAGGAATATATTCAGGATACAAGGTCTCTATATTCTTAAAGACACTAATTTTCTTGAAAACACTTACTATAACATCATTACTATTCATATACTTATACCCACTATTCTAAGCACCTTAATTCTGTACTTTGCTAACCTAGCTAAAAACGTTACGAACTCGGCCGAAACTTTCACTCTTCTTATTTAATTACTCTAAATATTAGCTCTCCTTATAACAAAAGTTTATAAATAGCTAAAAAAGTATTAGTCTTAAAATGATGAGTCCCTCGGCTAATATGACAATAATGATTTGGTGAAGACTACCCGCTGATAATTCATTTCCTCAACAAAATTCTTAAGTTCAATACTGCTTTTTACTGTGTTAGACATTATGGTAAGTCTCAGAAGGTGTGAAGTTCATGTCATTCATGCCTGCCGCAATGGGGTATGATAGAGCTTTAACAATATTTTCACCAGATGGCAAGCTATACCAGGTCGAATATGCTGCTGAAGCTGTCAGGAGAGGCTGGACCTCACTTGGTATAAAATCAGAGCACGGAGTTGTGCTTATTGCTGAAAAAAGAAAGGTAGCACCTTTGCACGATGTTCTAGATCTTGAAAAGGTATTCATAGTTGATACTCACGTGGGTGCTACATTCTCTGGGTTAGGTCATGATGGTAGAGTACTGATAGATTATGCAAGATTGATTGCTGTAAGACACAGACTCACATTTGACGAAGCTATAGATATTGAATTACTTGCAAGAACCATATGTGATATAAAACAGCTTTACACACAACAAGGGGGCGTAAGACCATTTGGAGTATCAATTATATTTGGAGGTATTGATAGAGGTGATGTAGAGTTAATAAAGACGGAACCTAGTGGGCTATACTTTAAATACTATGCTACAGTTGCAGGAGCAGGGGAACAAACGGCTCTCAGCTATATCGAAAAATACTATCACACGAAGCTATCTATGGATGAAATAATTATCCTGGGTCTAAGAGCTCTAAGGGCGGCTCTCCAAGAGCCATTAACCATAGATAAAGTTGAGATAGGTTATACAGATATAGATA
This sequence comes from Ignisphaera sp., assembly GCA_038831005.1. Lineage (NCBI taxonomy): Archaea > Thermoproteati > Thermoproteota > Thermoprotei > Desulfurococcales > Desulfurococcaceae > Ignisphaera > Ignisphaera sp. Next base: position 74,236 of record JAWBKZ010000004.1, on the reverse strand, counting down.
CTAAAACATTTAGAAAACTTACTTCAGAGGAGATAGGAATGCTGCTTGAAAAAGCAGGTGTCAATGTTTGAGCAAAAAAGAATATGTTATTGCCAGGTTGAATGTGAAAGGAGAGAAATTCGAGATATTAGTTGATCCGGTGAAAGCTTACCTGTTTAGAGAAGGTAAAAGTATACCGATAACGGACATAGTCATTAGTGATTACGTATATAAAGATGTTAGAAAAGGGCTTAAAGCATCTCCTGAAGAACTCGTAAAAACCTTTGATACAACTGATGTATATAAAATTTCAGAGAGGATTTTGAAAGAGGGAGAGCTACAACTTACTTCAGAACAAAGAAAACAAATGATTGAAATGAAGAAGAAACAAATAGTGTACCATATATCGAAATCCGCAATAGATCCAAAAACCAAGACACCAATACCACCTTCTAGAATTGAAAAGGCTCTGGAAGAGGTTAAAGTTGCTATAGATTTATACAAATCCATTGAAGAACAAGTTCCAAACATAGTTAAGGCAATATCAAAAGTATTACCCATAAGAATAGCCAAAGCCTTAATAGGTGTAACTATACCAACCGAGTATGCTAATAAGGTAGTGGGTCAGATAATGAAACTTGGAGAAGTAAAGAAATCTGTATGGCTACAAGATGGATCACTATCCGTTGAAATGGAAATACCAGCCGGTATGCAGAATGAAGTAATAGATCAAATAAATAGGTTGACAAAAGGATCTGCAAATATTAAGGTGGTAACTATTGTCTAAAGGCTCAATGTCTCAAATTTCATCAAAACGTTTCATAGTTGTACCTGGGGACATAATTGCTATTGAAGGAGAAATAGAGCAAGGCCACTACCTATATAAAGAAGATAATAGATTGATTACTACGGTGATTTCATTACTTGATATAGAGGAATCTGAAAATAAAAAGAAGATTAGATTAATTCCATTGAAAGGCAGATATCTACCAAAAGAAGAAGATATTATCATTGGTATTGTTAGAGATGTAGCACTATCTTCATGGATAATCGATATTAATGCGCCATATTATGCCATTCTTAATGCAGCAGATTACTTAGGTAGGTCTTTTAGTCCTGCATCGGACAACATTCGTAAGTATTTAGATGTAGGAGATGTAATTCTAGCAAAAATAGCACAATTTGACAGATCTAGAAACCCAATACTAACAACTCAGGATAAAGACTTAGGTAAAGTTATAGAAGGTTCTCTGGTTGAAATAGAACCATCGAAAGTTGCAAGAGTCATAGGTAAGAAAAAGTCAATGTTAATGATGTTGGAAGAGCAAACCAAATGCAATATAGTTATTGGAAATAATGGAAGGATTTTACTCAAATGTCCTGATCCAGAATACGAGTATATAGCTATACTAGCAATAAAAAAGATCGAACAAGAGGCACATATACCTGGACTAACCGAGAGAATAAGATCATTTATTATAGAGGAAAAAGTGAAAAGAGGTCTAATTAGACATGAAGTTGAACAAACCTAAGTTAATAGGTGAGGATGGAAATAGAATTGATGGTAGAAAACCAGATGAAATACGTCCATTGAGAATTGAGGTAGGGGTACTAAAAAACGCTGATGGCTCCGCTTACATCGAGTTAGGAAATACGAAAATACTAGCAGCAGTTTATGGACCTAGAGAAGTAGTTCCAAGACATGAGGAACTTGCAGATAGAGCGATAATAAGATGTAGGTACAGGATGCTTTCGTTCTCGACATCTGAAAGAAAAAGTCCTGCACCAAGCAGAAGAGAAATAGAATTATCGAAAGTGATTAGAGAAGCTTTAGAACCTGCAATATTATCGAGCTATTATCCACGAACAGCCGTAGATATCTTCATTGAGGTCATAAACGCTGATGGAGGTACGAGAACCGCAGGGATAACTGCTGCATCATTAGCGATAGCTGATGCTGGAATACCTATAGTTGACTTAGTTACAGCAATAGCTGTAGGCAAAATCGATGGTGTAATAGTATTGGACTTAAATGAGCTCGAAGATATGTATGGTGAGGCTGATATGCCTATAGCTATTATGCCTTCATTAAATAGAATAACAATGATACAATTGAACGGAGTTCTGTCAGCTACAGAATTCAGAGAAGCTTTATTGCTTGCTATAAAGGGTATTAATAAAATCTATGAGCTTCAAAAAGAAGCTCTCAGGAAAAAGTATATTGAATTAGGTGAGTGATCTATGTCTAAGACACCAGAACAACCTGTAATTCCAAAAATAAAGTATAGTGCGATACTAAGTGTTATATCGCGAGGCTTCCACATAGACAAAAGATCTTTAACAAGCTATAGATCTATTGAGATTACATATGGTATTTCACCCAAAGCTGAAGGTTCAGCACTAGTAAAACTAGGGAACACACAGGTACTTGTTGGAGTAAAACTTGAGGTAGGGCAACCTTATCCAGATACACCTAACGAGGGAGCTATAATAGTAAATGCTGAATACATCCCAGCAGCTTCACCTTCATTTGAACCAGGTCCTCCAGACGAGAATGCGATAGAGCTGGCCAGAATTATCGATAGGTCGTTGAGGGAGTCTAGGGCGGTAGCTCTCGATAAACTATGTATAATTCCTGGAAAGAAAGTGTGGATTATATGGCTCGACATATACATACTTGACTATGATGGTAATTTAGTTGATGCCTCTATGCTAGCTTCTATGGCAGCTTTATTGAATACCTATATACCTTATTACGAAGTTGATGAGGTACAAGGTCTAGTCAAGATAGATAAGTCTAAGAAGCACAGTAGTATGCCTATAAATAAACATGTTGTAACTGTAACTATAAGTAAGATAGGCGAAGCCTTAGTCGTGGATCCTACTGCTGAAGAAGAATCGTTAACAACTTATAGACTCGCTATAGCTATTGATGAAGAGAAAAATATTGTAGGATTACAAAAAATGGGTCTCGGAGCTCTTTCAGAGAAAGAGCTAGATGAAGCTATCTCCATAGCTTTGACAAAATCTGATGAACTTTTCAGTATTCTAAAGAAATCTAGAGATGTGAAGTTAACCTTATAAGGTGGCACATTAGTTATTGAATACTAAACAACGTAACTAACTTAATCCTACATCAAGTGATATAACTATGGGTAGAACAAAAAGTATTGGTATAGCAGGAAGGTTTGGAGCTAGATATGGTTCAAGTTTGAGAAAGAAATGGAGAGAGATAATGGAGCGTAGATATAATGTCTATCAATGTCCATATTGCTCAAATAATGTTGTAATGGAACGTTTAGCATTTGGTATATGGCAATGCCCAAAATGTAAAACTGTATGGGCAGGAGCGGCATACACTCCCTGGTCTCTAAAAAGCTAATGAATACCTAGAGATCATTTAATAGGATGTAACTTGGTGGCAAAGGTAATAATTACTTCATCAAGACGCCCTACACCTACTACACGACGTTTTATAAAGAGTCTCCTAATGATTTTACCAAATTCTATTAGAATATCAAGAGGAAAGCTATCATTTAACATGCTAGCTCTTCAAGCATTAGATGTAGGTTCCGATAAACTTCTGGTAGTACGAAATAAAAAAGGAAATCCTGGATATATAGACGTATATATCGTGAATGAAATCAAACCAGAATTAAAATTAACCAAGTTCTGTACATTGTATATTTGTGGTTATTCAATACCAAGATCTGTATATAAGAATAGTGTACAGCAATTTAAACCAAAGAGAATTGTTGTTAATATTAATGCTTTAAGCAACATTGATAATGAGTCGATAGTTGAATGTCTTTTAATAGGGTTTAATGTAAAAGTCTGTAACGATTTAAGAAATGGTGTATCTATCTGCAGTAGCGATACAATAACCATAGACATAAAGAGAGTATCGAAAAATTCCAGGAGACCTTTTTATGAAATAATGTTTAAAAATATGGAGGAAAGGGTTCTCGGTCCAGTGATCAGAATATGCAATGCAAAAATATTCACAAAGCCTCAATAACTATGTGTTTTAATAACAATGACCAATCACTATTCCGTACAGTTGTTGAAAGTCTATATGTAGAACTAATTAACCCTATAGGTGGTTCAAAAACATATGTTGGAGTAGACATTAATGAAGAAGATCGATGTTTGATGATAACAATATGTTCTGAGTCGTTAAGTCAGCTTAGAGCTGTAGTTAATTCAGTAATGTATTTAATACATACCCTACTTTATACAGTTAAAATAGTCAGTAACTATTATCATCAAAATAATATTCTATAATATGATTATGTCAATTCTCCAGAATTCATTATGCTTGGTTCTATCAAGTTGTCAACAAGTGTGCAAACAATAATCTTGAAATAGAATTGATAAATCTTCATAAAATTTACGCTTCTATTAATATTATATTCTATGATTCAAATATTTCATGTAGCCAATATTAACACAAAATATATTTCCATGAAAATGCTTATTAGGTTATCAAAAAGAATAAACATTACACCTCTCTTCACGTTTCTTGTAGAAATAAGGTTAAGGTAGTTTTGTATTATGATTATGGTCTATAAACTATTTTATTAAAAATTATCAGGTTGGCTTTATAGTACATCTACATTTATGCTTAACAATTAGTATGGTGTGTATGACTTTAAGGAAAATAAATTCCTTGACTAACATTCTAAGCACTAACTCAAGACAAGACATCTTCTTATTCTACCCATAAATCTCTGGACCAGCATTCAACGATATATTTGTACAATATTTCTCCTGCAGAACTAGATTCATTGGGTTTGGATTAAATTATCAATAAAAGCTGGTAATCAAAAGTCTAGCAGTAACTTATTGTTTGATCATTTAAAAATAATATATTATGAACTTTCTATAATCATGTACTTCTATGCTTAATTAAATAAAATAACAAATGATTGGATTTATTGAGTTTTTCGCTTTTAAGATACTAGGATGTTATGTTCTTGTTATTAAGTTTAGTTACAAGCTGCAACCTAGGATATTGCTGTATCTAGAAATAGTAAAAAGTACTATAATTTATTTTCATGGATACTTATAATAAGTGCTAAACTGTAGTAGTATTTGGGTATTATAGCATGGCCGAAAGATTACCTCCAGAGGTACAACAACAAGCAATAAAATATCAACAAATACAGGCTCAGTTAAATCAATTAATAGCTGAAAAAAGTGTATTAGAACAAGAATTGAGAGAGGTGGAACGGGCTCTTGAAGTATTAAAGAATGTGTCAGATAACACTGATATCTATAAATTGGCTGGACATCTCTTAATAAGGGTGACTAAGGAAAATGCTGAAAAGGAGCTTAATGAAAGAAAAGAATTGTTGGAGCTGAGAATAAAGACATTAAATAGACAAGAATCTCTATTACGTCAACAATTATCAGAAATTCAAACCAAGTTAAGTCAGTATATGTCTTCATCGTATAAAAAGACTTTGTAATGTATACAGTTTTTCTCTGAGAGCTAGGTTTTATCTATGAAACAATTGTATAGATATGTAGAGGAATTGAATATAGATACTGAACGTATTACTCAAGACAATTTAGTAGAGTTAGCAGAACTCATTGAGCATTGTATAAGAAATGAATTAATGAAGATCTTGAATCAAAGATTAATTAATTTAGTAGTAACTATTGGCACCGAAATAGCTGATAAGGTTATTAATATTTCAGTAGATCTAGAAGTTGAAGCTTACATACCACCCCACACGAATCTAGAAAGTATACTAGATAGGGTACTTAATTATGCCTTTACAAAAGTTAGGACATACCTATCAAGATTTAGAAAGTATAAAGAGAATGATAACAAATAACACCAACGTAGCTATAGTTCCTCATGCAAATGCCGACCCTGATGCACTAGCAGCAGCATGCACATTAGCATATGCGATTAAGTACATGAATAACAGCGCGGTAGTAAAGGTACTTATTCCCGAAGGTATAGGTATGGAAAGTAAGAAAATAGCTGAAATATGTGGTAAATATGGTGTACCTATATTACTAATTAAAAAAAGGATAGATGTTGCCAATGAAGTATTATATAAGAACAGCCTATGTTTTCTAGTTGATGTTGCATCTATTGAGCAGGTAAAAATCTTAGCTGAATATTTTAATAGATGTGGATATATTATTGTAATAGATCACCATGATTTTCATAATTATGGACTCAATCTAACAGAAGACCAGCACATGCTAACCTTTATAGACTCTAAAGCTTCATCTACATCAGAGATTATTTTTCGCATACTCAGTTTCTTTAATCTATCATTACCTAAAGATCTACTGGAAATGATTTTAGCAGGAATAATTTGGGATACCAGGAGATTTCTTAGAGCATCTGCTGAAACATTTGAATGTGTGGCTAAACTTCTAGAATTTGGTGCTGATTATCAAAAAACACAACAATTGATTACACTAACAAAACCTTACTATACAAAAACGGCTAAAATAAAATGTGTTTTAAGACATCGAGGATATAAAATCTCGCTAGGATCAACGGATCTATATATGGCGATATCAGAAGTGGGGGCCTATGAATCAGATTGTGCTACAGCATTGATAAATATAGGATACGACATAGCTATTGTTGCTTCAGAAGAAGAAGAAATTAAAGCTACTAGAGTTGTGTACAGAGTTCGTGATGATAATACTGTACTACAGATCATAGATGTATATAACGATATACTTAAGAAAGTAGTACAAAAACTTGGTGGTGGAGGAGGAGGGCATAGAGCTGCTGGTGCAGTTGTCATAGGTGTACCAAAGGCTTCAACAATCTTTAGAGAAGTGATAGAAATTATCAATGAGTTAGCTGGAAATAGGTTTGTAGAATTAGTGGAAAGTAAGGTTCTTTAGTGAGATGATGTATTGAGGTGTAATAATCATGGTAACGATCTATGTAGATGAAAGGGAGAAAAATTCTAGGGTTCCAAACATTCTAATTTCAAAAGGATTAACAATAGTATTTAAAATGCTTGAAGCTGGAGATTATGTGATTTCTAATTATATAGGAATTGAAAGGAAGAGTGCTAATGATTACTTAAACTCCCTAATCGATGGAAGGCTCTTTGATCAGTTGAACAGATTAAAAAAAATTTACGAGAAAACGTTGTTAATAATTGAGGGAGATATACATAAAGAAATCAGAAACAGAAATGTACATAGGAATGCTATTATAGGATCTTATATATCGATATTGTTCGATATGGAGGCTTACATTATAACCACACGAAATGAGGAAGAAACAGCTGAAGTAATAAAACGTATAGCATTTCATAAACCGAAACCAGTTAAGCCTTTAACAACAGTCCATAAACCTAAAATCAGTACCGTGGCTGAGTGGCAGAGGTATATTATTCAATGCTTTCCATATATAGGCCCAAAAATAGCTCAGAGAGTACTAGAGACCTTTGGATCTATACATAATTTCTGTAACGCATCTATTCAAGAGCTTACACGTATAGAAGGATTAAGTGATAAGAAAGCTGGGGAACTGTATCAGATAATTCATGCTATATACAAAGATTACATAGAGAAAGTTGGTTCGGAGCACAAAAAAAGAATAATTGATTATTTAGAAATGAATGGATCAAAGAGATCAAAAGAAGTATCATAATTTTAGCTGAGGCACTACTGATGTACTTTTTATATATTCATCAAGATTAATAAACGCTAGAGGATAGTGATGTAGGTAAGGTTGGTGGTAAAATGAGATACGTTAAAACAGTTGAACAAATACTCAAGATAATGAATAATGTAGAACAAGTTAGAAATGTAGGTATCATAGCCCATGTGGATCACGGCAAGACAACAACAACAGATAGCCTTCTTGCAGCTGCTGGAATAATTTCATCAAGACTAGCAGGTCAAGTGCTTGCCATGGACTTCCTTGATATAGAGCAAAAAAGACAAATGACAGTAAAAGCCGCTAATATAAGTTTATACCATGAATATGAAGGAAAGCCTTACGTAATAAATCTTGTTGATACACCAGGTCACGTCGATTTTACGGGCAAGGTCACAAGAAGTCTAAGAATGATTGATGGAGCTATAGTTGTTGTAGATGCTGTTGAAGGCGTTATGACACAAACTGAAACAGTATTGAGACAAGCTCTAGAAGAAAGAGTTAGACCCCTGTTGTTCATAAACAAAATTGATAGACTTATTAAAGAGTTGCGTATGAGTTCTGATGAAATTAAACAACGATTTATCGAAATCATAAAGGATGTTAATTCATTGATTGAGACTTACGCCGATCCAGAATTTAAAAAGAAATGGATTTTAGATCCAGCACAAGGTATGGTTGCCTTTGGGTGCGCTAAAGATGCTATAGGGTTAACCGTACCAATGAGCAGAAAGAAAGGAGTAAAGATAGATGATCTTATAGAAGCTTATAGATCTGGAGATAAAGAAGTTTTGGAAGAACTTAAGAAGAAGATGCCACTACATGAGGCACTATTAGATATGGTTGTTAAATTCGTTCCTAATCCTAAAGAAGCACAAAAGTATAGAATTCCAAAGATTTGGAAAGGTGAGATCGATACGGAATTGGGTAAAGCGCTCATGGAAGCAGATCCAGAAGGGCCATTAATATTCTTTGTATGTGATATTAGATGGGATCCTCATGCAGGATTTGTAGCAACTGGTAGAGTATTTTCGGGTACAGTATACAATGGTCAGGAAGCATATCTATTAAATGCAAGAACTACACAAAAAATACTTCAAGTAAGTCTATACATGGGGCCCTATAGAGAGGTAGTAGACAGGATTCCTGCAGGAAATGTAGCAGCCGTCTTGGGTCCAGATCTAGCTAGAGCTGGAGAAACAATAATAGAACCCAAAATAAAAGACATTACAACACCGTTTGAGAGATTAAGATACGTATCTGAACCTGTTGTCACTATGGCCATTGAGCCCAAGAAGACGACCGATATAACGAAGCTTATTGATGCTTTAAGGAAAATGAGTATTGAAGATCCTAATTTAGTTGTTAAAATTAATGAAGAAACTGGAGAATACCTTGTGTCAGGTATGGGACATTTACATCTTGAAATTGTTCTAACGCTACTCAAGGATAGATTTGATTTAGAGGTGGATACATCACCTCCGACAGTAGTGTACAGAGAGACCATACGCGCTAATAGTCAAGTTGTTGAAGGTAAATCGCCAAATAAGCATAATAGATTTTATATAAGTGTTGAACCTTTAAACAACGAAACACTCCAACTAATACAGCAGGGCACAGTATCTGAGGATATGGATTCACATAAACGTGCCAGAATCTTGCATGACGAAGCCAACTGGGATTACGATGAAGCTCGTAGAATATGGGCCATAGATGAAAACATTAACGTATTCGTAGATAAAACGTCAGGTATACAGTATCTTAGAGAAGTTAGAGACACTATTATCCAAGGATTTAGGTTAGCCATGAGGGAGGGACCACTTGCTGCTGAACCTGTTAGAGGAATTAAGGTTGTGTTACATGATGCATTAATACATGAAGACCCTGCACATAGAGGTCCAGCACAGATATATCCAGCAGTAAGAAATCCTATATTTGCAGGGATATTATTGTCGAGACCAACTTTACTAGAACCTATACAAAAAATTGAAATAAAGTTCCCACTAGACTTTATGGGACCTGTTTCTAGCGTTATAACAAGGAAAAGAGGTAAGATACTAAATGTAATACACACTGTAGGTAATATCGTAAAAATGATTTGCGAAGTACCTGTTGCAGAATCAGCTGATTTAGCTAACGAACTCCGTAGCTCTAGTGCCGGTAAAGCATTTTGGGGCACAGAGTTTAGCGGATGGTTACCTGTTCCAGATTCCATGTTGCTAGACATAGTGAAAAAAATAAGACAAAGAAAAGGACTAAAACCTGAACCACCAAGACCAGAAGACTTCTTATCGCTATAACCTTTGCAACAAATATTATTAATCATGACGAATATTTAACAATACCTACAACATTATTATCAGATTGTTTTCCTCTACTGAAAACCATTATAATTAATCTTACTATATTCTGATACCTTAAAAATGTTTAGAGCAGGACTACGTGGTAGGGGTGAGGAGTTTCTAACTCGAAATATTAAAGCTTTAGAAGATTCTGGGCATAAAGACTGTAGTGTTTCTAGATCCTCATGATTATAGAACATTCAAGAAAAAGGTATCTGAAGAAGATCTTAATTATTCATTTGAGGCAACACATTACTTAGAGTTCATAGAACCTATTATCGAGAGGATTAAAAGGGCAGGTTAAAGAAGTTAAGGGTTAAGGTCTCATATAATGATCCTTGCAACATTACACGATGCATTAATGTCTTTTCACATTCAGAATCAGCCTCGTGAGTTATTTGAGGCTGTTGGAACAGAAATAGTAGAAATGCCTAGAAATAAGCTTAATACATATTGTTGTGGTTCAGGAGGAGGTATTATATTTACATTTCCACAGTTAGCTCTTAACTCTAGAAGACGTCTCGAGGAAGCGACTAGTATAGGAGTAAAGAAGCTTATTATATCGGTCCATATTGTGTAGGAGTATTTTGTAAAGTAGCTTCAGAGTATAATCTAGAGATCATAGATCATAGATATTATCGAGTTTCTGGATACAGCTCTTGAACGATTGTGATAGTATGAGTATACGAAATATACAGTTAATTGATTATGATGCAATTGAAATGGTTAAAAAGATTTTAACAAAGATTCGGGACCAGAATTGGTTGCGGAGATTCAGCACTTCTTGTAGCCTATTCTAGAGATGATGCTACATATCTTAAATTTGGATGTAAGTTGAGATCTCAATCAATTTAGTTGACATATAACTCCAGGAATGATTGTAGCTCAATTATATGAATATCTGAGATATTATAAGCTAGTTTCACTACTATATTCTAACGGATCCTGTGCTTGGAGATCCTGACGAAGCTGATCCAAAATACAAGAGGGGGCTATTGTTTATCCAATACAGAGCCGACATTACACAATGTTCGAATTAATGATAGCTGGTCATCCAACGGATCCTAGAATAATTAAAGAGACAAACCCTAGATAGACGCCGAGGTTGTGAGAAGCGTTGGTTAGGCTTAACTTAAGTTTTTTAGCTTGTTTGTATCACTATATGACTTTATTTCTTTAAACATCTTCCTTACTCTATCTCTATACTCATTCTCCTATGCCAATATAGTTTCCTTCGAGTATTTCCTCTTAGCAATTCTCTGTAATATTTTCATACACAACCATAGAAGAACTGGTGAAATTGGCATAATACCAAAATATAGGGAGCTTGATTAAAAACTTAAACAAGTACTCGACTCAGATGGTATTATGCATCCGGGTGCGTTGTGAAGGTGTATAGATATTATATGTGCTTAGATAAAGATTCTCTTGAACTTACCCTTATACATCTAGTTTATCCAGATCTAGCTACACCATATTTAGCATCAAATCTGAGTCCAAAAACCTTTATCTAACACGTTCTTCTAGTTCGTGCAAAATTGCAAGTTTATGCAATACGAATTCTTAATTCCGGTATATTTATAATAATAAATACCATACTTAATGAACTCTATACTGGTTAAGAATTATGGACTTAGGTTAACATATATTTAATTATATATCAGTATATCAATAAATCTAGGAATCTCCATAAAGTTGTACTACTGTTCCTCCAGCCTTTATTATTTTTTTCTTAGCATTTTCTGAAGATTTGTAGACTATTACCTTTACTGGATGATTTATTTTGCCTGTACCAACAATTTTTGTAATACCCATACTACTTAAATCAACAATTATTTGCCCATTCTCGTATACGGCTTTATTACTTGTAATAAGTTTTGTTGCAAGTTCATCGAGCTGTTTTAGATTTATTATGTTTGTTTCCACAATATGTTCAGGGCTTCTGGGTGTAAATCCCTCTTTACCATACCAATCTCTAAAGTATTTAATAGTCCATGACCATTTATGTTTATGCATACCAACAGCGCCTCTTCCACCTCTAGATCCAGATTTTCTATGCTGTCCTATGCTACCCCATCCACGGTTTCTGTATCCATGCATCTTTCTACTCTTTTTTTTACTTCTAACAACCATTTATATCATCCTCAGAAGAAGTTCGTTTATTTCTTTTCCCCTATACCCTAACTCACCGCCATCTTTGTAGGGTCTCCTTATACTTCTTTTAAAACCTTTCTTGGGGGGATGCAACCTGAATACTGGTTTAATACCTTTATCTTCAAGTTGGTGATACAATATTTGTCCCCCAATTATAGCTTTTGCTAAGGTATCTATTGATTCTAAACCTATATTTTGTTTTACGTATTCATCTGTCAAAGGCTTATTTCCTATAACTCTACCTCGTTTCCTAAGAAGTTCTATCAAGATTTTTTCATCTATTTCTCCCCATGTTATCCAGTCCTTAACCACATTAAGCATACCTTCTATAGATGGTGTCTTCGGATATATGACACAGCTATACTTCCTTATCAGTCGTAGTAGCATTAGCGTGTATTCTACATCATAGGGTATTCCAACTGTACCACGAATTCTTATAATTGCATATACCTTGTAGGGCTCTACATTTACTCCCATACCTTCTTACCCCAGTCGAGAGGTGTAACAAATCCATTCGTATTTCTGAGAGCTATATAGGTTGCTTTAGCAAAGTTTAATGTAGTTCTTGTTTCACCACTAGTAAAACACCATACATCTTTTATACCTGCTAACGATAGAAGTTTTTTAGCTATTTCACCTGCAACAAGACCCGTGCCTAAAGGTGCTGGTATGAATTCTATCTCAACACTGCCAGCCTTTCCTGCAACTTTATAGGGAACTGAATGAGGTATACTGCATCTACATTCCCAGCTTCCGCAACCTCTTCTAACAGGCACTATATTGAGTTTAGCATCTATGATAGCTTTCTCTATTGCTGCTCTAAGTTGTCGTGCCTTGCCTATGCCAAGCCCTAGATACCCATTTTCATTACCAACAGCTACGACAACTCTGAACCTAGAAATTCTTCCAGCATCTGTCATCTTCTGTACAAGCACAACATCAAGTATCTCTTGCTTCAAGTTAGGAAGTAACATATCAATTATTTCAGGCTCCATAATTATTGCATTCATAGCGAATATTTGATCTATGGATGTTATCTTACCCTCTTTCACAAGTCTTCCTATATAGGTTCGAGGCATCCATGACTCAAGACTCATAATCCAACACCTATTGTAAGTTGTTTAATCAAATCTTTTGCTATACTTGATTCTTGTATATGGTCATAAATGGACATAATTTTGTTACGAAGAGCTTCAAAATGTATTGGCAACTCTCTTGGATCCAAACCATTTCTCAAGATAGCACTGAACTGTCTCTGAAACTTTTCTGGCGATGATTCACTAAGCATCTTAGCATAGTCCGCTATAACTTTACCAGTAATTCTATCCTCTGATGGAAGTACCTCTTCCGAGCAATCTATCATAATGTCCGCATCTTCTATACCTTTTATTGCAGCAAATATTTTAGAGCCTTTTACAGGTCTATGAAGACCTATGTCAGGTATAGCATAATCTATACCAAGTTTTTTGGCTCTAAGTCCCGCTAAAAGTCCTGTTAGATATGCGGCTGGCGTATTCTTTGTTCCAGCTTTCCATCCAAACAATTCAACAAGTTCATAGCTATGAGCTGAAGCGATAGTGTAATCACCTATAGGTGTAGGATAAACAAACTGTACAATTATGTATTTATTCGTTTTCCTTACAACTGCTCTAATCTTTCTACTTTTAATTATTTCGTAGCGTCTATAATAATCAGTTTTACCTTCTCTTCTCCTCCTCTTTGGAACTTTGTAATTAGCTCCTATAGCCATAGTCTATACACCTAAATTATTACTTAAAGTTCTGTGGAAGGAGACCATGATCTTTCATATACCTCTTAAGAGAAGATAAGCTATCGAATGTACCACCTTTGGCCTTTCTATAAAGTATTCTATAAGTTCTACTGTCTATAATATTATTGTCTCTTAACCATTTTAGGAAAGCTCTTATCTTCCTGATTCTGTAAACCCATTTATACTTATGATCGGTTCTAGCCCCAGCCTTTCCTTTTCTTCTACCTGCTCCTCTATGTCTTCCTTCTTTTCTAGCCTCATGAAAGATTTTCCATCTACCCCTGCTATTCCTCCTAGAGAGTTCAGCATATATAATACCGTCCTTAATAAGGCTTCTTATATCATCCTTTGTTGTAGCGTTCACTATTTTATCTATTTGCTCCATGTTGAAGGCTATTCGAGACTCGCCAACACCTAGAATTTCTGCGGCTAATCTTCGTTGATAGCTCAGATCCATGATACTCACCTAGGCATTTGCTATTTTAAACCCTCTAGATTTAGCTACCGAGATAATTTCCAGTCTCTTTTTTAAGCTTACAGATGATGCTATGTACACTATATGCTTTTTTGGATCTAGATTAAGAAGGACTTTAGAATTACTTATTACTACAGGTTCCAGTCCTGATGGATGAAGGTATCTAAAACTTAGTGGCGTACCATATCCAGATTTAACTACTGGTGGGTACCCCTTTAATGAAAGTCTCATTGGGTTATCTTTGCCACGTGGTTTCCTCCACTTTAAGTTATTCTCAAATTTCTTAAACTTCCACCATATGTTTCGTAGAAATTTAGGTCTATCAACTCTAATGCTTACAGCTTTTTTAATACTCTTTCTTCTAGCTCTCAACTGCTTCAATATATTTTTTCTTTTATCGAGAATATCTTTCAGACTTGTTTCAGCACTCATTCTGCAACACCTTTTTCATATATGTAGATACCGTCGACAAAAATTCTTCTATCCTTATCCTTAATACGTGTGGCAAGTTCTATGTTTGCAGCTGTTTGTGAAACCTTCTCGATATCTAATCCTTCAACTACAATATCTTTACCATCAACTTTGACTTTAACACCTTCTAGTATTTTGGCTTTTCTAGGGCTTCTCTCACCGAGAAAGTTTTCAACTATAACTTCATTACTAGAGACTTTAACTGTAGCTGGAAAGTGAGATGTAACGATCTTTAATTTATAGCGCCAACCCTTCGTAACACCTACGATCATGTTCTCTATATGAGATGCTATAGAGTATAGAAGAGCTTTTCTCCTACTATTGGCAAAAAAGGTCTCAAGAACAATCTTATTTTCTTCAATTCTCATAATAATACCGTGTGCATATCTGAAGTCACGCTCAATAGAACCTTTAGGTCCGGATATCCTCACTTTTTTATCATTTATCTCGATCTTTACATTATCGGGGATAGTTATTTTCTCACAAAGATGTACAACTTTATTCATATCATTCACCTCAGTATTCTACTCCAATATCTTATTTAGTATACATATGCAAGTAATACTCCTCCTATTTTCTGTTCTATTGCTTCTCTATGAGATATAACCCCTTGTGATGTCGAGATTATAAGTATACCAATGTCTCTTGAAGGTAGATATTTCTGCAACCATTGCGGCATCTCCATCAATTCTCTATATCTAACAGACCATCTAGGCTTAATTGCACCAGCTTTATTTATTCTACCTAGTAGCTGGACGACTATTTTGCCCCATCTACCATCATCGACGTATTCGAATTCACCGATATAGCCGTATTTCTGCATAACCCTTAATACACGTATTATGAGTTTTGATGTGGGCCATATGATAGCCTCACTTTTTCTTCTCATTTCAGCATTTACTAGTGTTGTAAGGGCATTTGCAAGAGTATCAAGTACAACCATGTTGTCTCGCCTAAACATTAGTTATATTTCCTAAATCCTATAGCTAGAGCTACTTCTCTAAAGCATTGCCGACATAGATACATGTTGTACTTTTGTATAACTGCATCACTATTACCACAACGCTTACATACTTGAGTACCTCTACCATGTCTTCTTTCAGCTTTAGGTCTAAACTTACTCATGAGCATCACCTAAGCTCTAGTTATCTTTACACCAAATAAAAGTTCCATAAGAAGCATTCCTTCTTCTTTTGTTACCCTATGCCTTCTAGGCATAATTCCTCTTTTCAACCTTCTTCGGGCAACTCTGTAACCTTTTCGTTCAATTGTGACTGCTACATCCATACCAAATATACCTATGTTTGGATCATATCTTGAACCAGGAAACAATAAATGTTCTTTTATTCCAAATGCAACATTTCCATAAGGATCAAAACTTTTCTCGCTAAGAGTATTATTTATTGCTATAAGTGCATCACGTAAGAATCTATAGGCCTCAGTCCCTCGTAGAGTTACTACTGCAGCTATAGGCTGTTTCTTACTTATACCAAAACTCTTTATTGTTTTCTTTGCTCTCCTTATGCTTGGTTTTCTATTGGTTAACCGTTCTAATAGTATAGTAGCTTTATCTAATCTCTCTTGAGCCGCTCCTACCGATATATTTATAGTGACTTTAGATATGAAAGGAATCAGCATAGGATTCCTTTGCCATTTCTTGAGCATGCTTTCAACCATTTCGTCTGACAGAATTGTACTTTTGAATGATTGTGGTAATATCCTAGGATATATGGAACTACTGCCTATACCGACTTCTGTAGACATGGATTTCACCCTTCATAAAGCTTTATTAAGGGCTTCTCTTCACCTATAACCATTACGTAATCTAGAATTGTTTGAAATCTATGTCCTGATAAATCTTCAAGAGTTATTAGGGCATGTTTTCGTTTCATTCCGGTCCTTTCATTTATGTTTATTATCTTACCAATTCGTCCAACATTTCTTCCATCTATAACTATGGCGAGTTTATTAACTTCTAAAGGTATGTGCTTGATTATTGTTTGTGAAGGTATTTCTATAAGTAACGTATCATATGTTTTATAATTAATTGGTTCGCTTTGGAATCGCTTAATGACGATGTTTCTGCCATCGTGTAGATTGAGCTGTATGTTACCGTCCTTAACAAGAGTTTTATTTTCTATACGTACAAGTTTTAATCTTGCCTCTTCTTCTGGTATATTCACATACCATAAGTATTTTACTGGATATGGTACAATTCTTATACTTTTATCGGCTTTAGAAATTTTAACAATATCCATAAGACCTACAGGAAACTTATAATCTCTTCTTACAATACCATCTACATAAACATTCCCATCAAATATTACTCGCTTGGCTTCTCTAGCGTTTTCAGCTATTTTAAGAACATCTCTAATTAGTATCAATAACGGTATGCATCTATTTAGCGGATGAGGACCAGGATTTGGCTTGATAACCCATACATATTCCTTTCTTAGGATAGGCCAAAACGTGGGTGCGGTTAGACTTTTGAGGTGTTGTGACATTCCTTTCTTTGCCATATATTTTTCACCTACACCTACTACTTTACTTACTCTCAGATAGAGGCTTTGCCTTACCTAGTTCAATAAGTTTATTCCGTGTCTCATATCTTCTCTCAACGATTCTTCTGCGAACATCATCTACTTCACCAAGTTTTACTATCATAACTTTTGATGAACTTATCGGATAGAAAACATCAGTGCCATCTGATTTCTTTATTGTCACTCCTTCAACATGTACCTTAGCTCTCTTTAAGTCTACCTTAACGACTTTGCCTTCATGTCCTTTCCAATCGCCACGCATGATTCTTACAGTGTCACCTTTGCGCACAATTAGACGCTTTATTCCCAATTCTTTCCGAAGTTCGGGTGATAGTGGCGCATTTAACAGATGCCATCTCAGATGTAATGATGAGCTATATAGTGCTTTTCTTTGTTTTCTAGGTTGTTTACTTGAGGAAAAAACCATTAAAATCACCTTATTCAAATAACCATGGACACTAAGTTCGCTATTTGCGTCCAGCGTTCCACAGCTTCTTTTGCTACAGGACCTCTTACTTCCTTACCTTTGGGTTGTCCATCAGGTGTCACTATAACACATGCATTATCTTCAAATGTGAGCCATGTACCATCAGGTCTTCTAAACGGCTTCTTCTGTCTGACAATTATACCTCTGAATATCTGTCCAACCATATCGGGTTTTCCTTTTTTAACAGTTACTGTAACCATGTCACCTACTGTTGCAAAGGGCACTCTTCTTAATCTTGTTTTAACATCTATAATGCCTATGACCATGACCTCTTTAGCTCCACTATTATCGGCAACATTAAGTCTAGTGCCTATGGTTATACCTGCAACTCTCCTCCGTCTGGGTGTTGCTGCACCTAGTTTAGCTCTTTTTACAGCCATAAACCACACCTATTGAGCAATTCCAAATGAGTGTTTAAGAATACCTAAAACAACAAATGCGGTACTTTTGGCTAAAGGACGTGTTTCCCCAATAAGAACTATATCTCCCTCTTTTACAGAAATGCAGGGCGGACAATGAGCATGTATTTTACTTCTTCTTTTTTCATAACGTCTATATTTTCTAATCCATACAGTATATTCTCGCTCAACAGTTACGGTATTTTTCATTCTAGCTTTAACGATCTTTCCAACTATAAGCATCCCTCTAACTTTTATATGGCCATGCCAAGGACATTTCAAGTCATCACAAGACTTTTCAGGCAGTTTTAACCCTGGATACACAATACCTATGTTTCTAGCTTTTGCTGAGTGGCTCATGATTACAGCACCTTTGACTTATAGCATCTTATTTTCCTATCTTTTTAAGCCTATCCTCTGGTCTACCATATAAAAGCGTACCATCAACTGTTACCCATTCATTAGTAGGTAGGAGGAACTGAAATACTCCATAATGCTTTGGTATCCTTACTAATTTTCTAGATTTCATATCCACAATGACTATAGTATTTAGTGTTTCATCTACCACCAAGCCTCTTCTACCTACAAGCATAGGATCTGAATGGGATAACACCTTAATAGTTAATCCTATTAATTCGTGATAAACTACGTTATTTTTGTTGTGCCTCAACGGCTTTCCCTAGATTTTTCTCTTCATTCAGTACTGTTAATATTCTAGCTATATTCTTTCTAACGATTTTAATTCTAGCAGTATTCGTTAATATTCCTGCACGAGCTTGTGAGTATAACCTTATCAATTCCTTTCTTAATTCATTTAATAAGTTTATTTTCTCCTCGGCATTCATTGAACGTATCTCTTTAGCTTTCAAAGGTTTATCGCTCATCCTCTTCCACCATTGTTAACAATTTTGCTTGCTTGTTCTGGTGAAACAATCTCTACATAATCAATTGTCGTACCAGGCCTTGTTATTAGAACCTCAACACCGAATATTCCGGGTT
Source organism: Ignisphaera sp. (assembly GCA_038831005.1). Classification (NCBI taxonomy): domain Archaea; kingdom Thermoproteati; phylum Thermoproteota; class Thermoprotei; order Desulfurococcales; family Desulfurococcaceae; genus Ignisphaera; species Ignisphaera sp. The sequence continues at coordinate 54,966 of JAWBKZ010000004.1, read as the reverse complement.
TTAGAAGAACATGTGCTATAGCCCTATCAACAAGGAATAGGCTTTGTTCGCCAGACTTATAGACTTTACCAGCTTTGATCTTTTCGTATCTTGCTCTTTCGGCTACAAGTTTACCACTAATAACTATTTCACAACCAAGTGCACCAGCTCCCATAATCCTCCTAACAGCAACAAAAGCCGCTCTTCGGAAGTGTATTCCTCTCTCCAAAGCTAACGCGATATTAAATGCAACTACACGTGCATTCAGATCAGGATCACTTACTTCAACAACTGTTATCTGGGGACTCTCTATATGGAATATCTGTTCAAGAATTGCTTGAATAACTCTTAGATTCTGTCCACGTCTACCTATTATTAGTCCAGGTCGCGCAGCATATATTATCACACGTGTGCCTAAAGGGGTTCTAATAAGATCAACACCAGCGTATCCTGCACGCCAAAACTTGCTAGCGAGATATTCATCTACACCAACTTTCTTAAGCCCTTGTTCAATAAAGTACCTTTTGACGTTAACCATACAGGTTTACACCTCTGCTACAATAACTTCTATGGATGTATGTGTTTTGAACCGAGGTGTTGCTCTACCGAATGCACGAGGTGTCCACCTCTTCAAATAGTAACCTTTATGAGCAGCTATATGAACTATCTTTAGTTTTGATGTATCAAGTCCTTTTACGTTAGCATTATTCTCTACATTATCTAAAAGTTTCAGTAGGTATTTACATACTTTTACAGGGTATCTACCTATAGGAGATCCCCACTTCCTCCAACGATTAGCTAGTCCTCGTTTATGTGCAATACTTAGTTTGTACCTCACGTATGGTATAGGCTCCTTTAATTCAATAACTTTCCTAAGTAGATCTTTAGCCTCATTTAACATCATACCACGAATAATCTTACATACTTCATATGCCTCCTTAAACGATATCGGAGCATCTCTAATGACAGCTTTAGCTACCTTATTTTCATCTACTATACTGATTATTCGTGGATATCGCCATACGGGCATTTAATTATATCACCAGGTATTATCCTATTATGAGCATCACTATTTAGTATGCGATAAAACTCACTGAAAATCTACTTAATAAGTCTTTTGAGCCCTATCATAATTGGGGTCCGGTATTAGATCATGATATTCAAGACTCAACATAATTACAAACTTGTTACAGAATATTTTTGGAATTATCATTTAACGTTTTATATTCCTTTCATCAACACTGTATAGTGATATAGTGATAAGTTATGCTTTCATTAGTGTGGAGCTTACCTACCGCAATAATAGTATTATCGTTTTTGTATGGTCTGACTACTGTTTATAGTGCTATAAAGGATCTCAAAAAAAGCATCTGGGTTGATATAGAAGTAAACGATGATACTTTCCATATGCCTCATGTAGCTATAGTAATTCCTCTTTATAAAGAAGACAAAGAATCCATAGAGGAGACCTTCAAAAGTATTTTGAACCAAAGATACCCTCTCGACAAAATAACTGTTTATGTAATTCTTGAAAATGGTGATGATCAGACTAAGAAGTATGTTGATGAAATATATAAAGTGATTTCAGAAATGGGAATATCAATACACATTTACATAAATGATGGAAATAGAGTAGGCAAGGCAAAAGCTATGAATGGAGTATTGAATAGAATAATTAATGAAAAGAATAGTATCGTAGTGGTACTCGATGCTGGAGATAAAATTAACGATAGCTATTACATATACAAATGTATTGAGTTATTGAAGAGAGGTTACAAGATAGTAGGAGCAAAAGTCTATAGAGTGGGTAATGGAGTTATAGCGAGACTTTCATACATAGACACAATTCTATGGTACAACATAAGTTTTCCAGGTATACACACCATAACAAAGGTTCCATTTCTAAGTGGTGAAGGTTTAGCGATATCTGTGGACTTTCTAAAGGATGTTGGGGGATTTCCTGAGGTATTAGCAGAAGATGCGTATATAGCAATGTTGAGTTTTATAAAGAGTGAAAAAGTTGCATTTTTAAATAGTGTGGTGTTGGAGGGTGCTCCATCAACTCTTGGAAGTCTCGTTAAACAGAGGCTGAGATGGTATAGAGGAGGAATAGAATGCTTGAAGGAATTCGTATTAAAGTATTATAAAAATGTAGATAGAGGGAGAGCTGTAGCTATAATTATAGCGTATCTACAGATTGCAGCTTTAACAGCCCCAGTTATTTCATTAATAGTAGTCCTAACATCGATGTTCGTTACGGTGCCACATCCTGTACAATTACTTGCTAAAATAGAGCTTGTATCAATACTTGTATCTCCAATATTTCTGTACATTACAAATAAGGTTAGAGACCCGGTAATATTTTTAGCTCCTTTTAGTTGGATTCTTCAAAGCATGTTAGCTTTAGTAGCATTACTACCTATAAGAATTTCATGGCTGAAAACATCAGCACGTAGTAAAGTTTACGTAAATTCTATGGGTTATAATAGGAAGACCGTTGGTCTATAAAGGATTTATACCTCAACTTTCACATTCTGGATGGGTGAATACTATGGCAAAAGTTTCCGTAAACAAAGAGCTATGTATAGCTTGTGGTGTATGTTGGGCTCTAGCACCAGATGTATTTGAGTTAGATCCAGCTACAGGAAAAACTAAAATAAAGCCTCCATATCTAACCAAAGATACTGAGAGCGTGAGTGAAGGAAGTTTACCAGACAACATTGTTGAAACGACAAAAAACGCTGCAAGTTCCTGTCCCACGGGGGCAATATCTGTAGAGTAAAATACGGATTATCTATCTGTATGCTACACGTAGTAGTACTCAACAGTCAATAATTTTTATTCTACCCGCATACTTATCAATATCATAAATAATTTCTCTCTCCTTAAGCGAAATAATGTATTGAGCTATCTTTTCTTGATCAATCCAATTCCCATAAGCTCTTCCTTCACCAACTAACTTAAATAAATAACGTTTCATATTATTGTCAATAGATCTAAACCTCACTGAAGAGAGAGGTGTGCCAGGTAAAGGAATGAATGTATGTAGATGTATACGCGCTTTATATTTCTTTAACCTGTTTATCAGATTGATTGTCTCGATGATGTCGTTATCATCTTCGAATTCAAGGCCCAGAATAAGATCAACATCAACTTCAAAACCATTTCTCGTGAGAATATCAACAGCATTAACTATGGTGTCAACATCATGTCCTCTATGAATTTTGTGCAAAATTTTTTTAGAGCCACTTTGTCCTCCAATAATTATTCTCTTATTGTCTACAAGTTTTCTAATATCTTTTACTATATTCTCTTCAACGGAATCAGGTCTTACCTCGCTAGGAAATGTTCCAAAAAATATTCTGCCGCCATACGAATTAGTTTGCTCCCTTAGTTTCTGCAATAGTTCTAACAATTTATCTGGAGCTGGTTCTATTCCATCACTACTTCCATAACCAAATGAATTAGGAGCAATAAACCTCAAGTCCTTCAAACCTTTTTCCATCATTATTTTTGAATAGTATACAATATTTTCTATGCTTCGATATCTGGGTGGCCCAAACATATAGCTAACTTGACAAAAGTAACAGGAAGCACTACATCCACGCATTATCTCTATAGGATTAAATAGATTACGCCAGTATGGGAATGGAGGATAAGTATCAAGATTTATGAGAGATCGTCTTCTTATTACCAATCTATCGCCCTCCATGTAGGCTGTTCCACATACTTTTGGATCTTCATTACTATCTATAGCTTCAAGAATATCGATTAATGTTGCTTCTCCTTCACCATAAACAACTAAATCGAATCCAAGCTTAGTTAAGGTACCTAGGGGATCTCCGGAGGCATGGGGTCCTCCGGCAATGTATAGTGCATCAGGTAAAATCTGTTTTATAGCTGTTAAGACCTGAAGAATATCATCTATCTGATGAGTCATGAATGTAAATCCAATAACAATTTTACGACATTTTCTCTTCATATCTAAAACATCTTCTAGAACACTATAACCATTATCGAATCTCAATAGGTATACCTTAACTGAACTATAGTAAGTTTCTACAGCGGCTGTCAATACATTAACAGTATATTTGTTACTCTTTCCATATAATATAGCTAAACATACTTCATACATATACATCTACTTTATTATGAACCCTACTGAATCCTTACGGTAAACTTTAGTTATGATGAGCAGCTTTATATACTTAAAGTTGAACCTAGAAAGACTAGAGGAATAACATAGCTATGTAGTTAATTGGATGCAGACAATGTTATTCGATAGATATGGAAGACCATTAAGGACACTAAGAATAGTCATAAATAATGAGTGTAACTACAGGTGTATTTACTGTCACAAAGAAGGAATGTATAGAAATAAAGATGAAAGGGCACTATCGTTAGAGGAATTGAAGGCTATAACAAAGATAGCATCTAAATTAGGGATAGACAGATTCAAGATAACGGGAGGCGAACCTCTGTTACATGATGATATAGTTGATATAGTGAAATGGTTAACTGAATTGAAACCTAGCGATATATCTATGACTACCAATGGATTTCACTTAGCTACATTTGCAACTCGGTTAGCTGAAGCTGGACTACAGAGAGTGAATATAGGTCTTCCATCTCTGAATAGAAATAAGTTTAGGTATGTGACAGGCATTGATGCTCTAAATATAGTGATCAAGGGAATAGATATAGCTAAAGATGCATTCCCCAAACCTATGACGATAAACGTTGTTGTGCTGAAAAATATAAATGAACATGAGTATCTGGACTTTATAGGGTTTGCATCAAGATTTAATGCTAGACTACGATTTATAGAACTTGAACCCATAGGTGAAGGCAAGAAAGATTTCAATGAGCTGTATACTTCTCTAGACAAAATAGTTGAATTTCTTGAAGGTATAAGTATCAAAAAATACATAAGAGATGTGAACTTGAGACCCGTTTATGTGCTGGATAACGGTATTGAGGTTGAAATAGTTAGATGGTATAGAAACCATAAGTTTTGTCTCTATTGTGATAGAATTAGATTATATAGCAATAGAACATTAAAACCATGTGTAGGATTAAACGACTACATAGATCTACGGAGATGCTTAGAGCCTAAAATAGATGAAGAATGTATAGAGATGATGATGATATATATCAATAATGTTAGGAAACCTTTTTGGAGCACAAACTTAACTTAAACTTGCATCAAATAGTATTGCAATAATATTTATAGCACTAGTTATATCCATGTTAAAAGCTTTTACCTACTTTTACCTACTTGTATACTTTGCAGCATCTTATATCATATAGCAATAGGTTCGAGCCATGAATATCATATATAATGATACTGTTTCACTCAATGAAGATGTGGTCCAGATAGCCATAAGAAACGGATCAATAGATATAAACGCTTACACTAATGCATCATATGGTTTCAGAATCAATATCGACGGTTGCTGGAGTATTGTTTCCACAAACAAAAATAATCCGGAGTTGTTGAATAAATTCAAGCAAACGTCTTTAAATATCATGATGTCGAAAGAATGCGAAGGTCTTGCAGAAGCAGAACTCTATAAAGGATATGTAGAGATAGGTAAGGAACTTCCTGAAGCAGAAGACGTAGCCAGGCTCATTCATAATCTATGTGAAGAAATTAGAGGACTTAATGTAATTAGGTGCGAAATTATCGTAATATTGAAGAACGTAATCAAAGCTATTGAAAGGGATTATAATGATAGAGTGCAAGAACTAAGAAGATTTGTAGAGATAGAGATAGGGTTGCTTGGTAAATCATCACTTGGGTTACCGATCTTTTCGTCAACATATAATGCCCTCATCTCATGGAACTCTAAAGAAGTTCTGAAAAGTATAGAGAATTCTTTTAAATTAGCGGTAGATCGATTAACAAAATCGTATGGAATGAAATCTTTGAAGCCTTATCTGTATGGAAAAGCTACAGTAGTTTTGGATCATAAAGCTACTGCAGCTTTATTCCATGAAATTTCACATATGCTTGATTCTACTTATCTTTATTCACAAAAACTTTTAGGATACAAATTGGGTCCAGATGAACTAGAGGTCTACGATGAACCTTATAGCTATAGTACTCCTTCTATGAGGTTCTTTGATGATGAAGGGGTTATCACTAAGAAAAGAACACTAATTGAAAATGGTGTTGTCAGAGATCTCCATCATACTAGAAGTACTGCCAGAACTATGGGTTCTGAGCCTGGTTCTGCATATGGTTTATTCCACAAACCAGTGCCATTTCATACAGTTCTTACAATTAAGCCAGGTGACTGGAGATTTAATGAAATTCTTGAAGATACAAAAAGAGGGTTCTACGTAGAAGGTGTAGCCATGGCAACTCTAGAGGAGGGATACATAAAATTTATACCAGAATTCAGCTATACTATTGAAAATGGCGAATTTAGAGAACCCGTAAAGATTATAGAAGTTAAAATACCACTCCAAAGCATAAAAACCATTAACGCTATATCGAAAGACACTAAAGTTAGGGCATCGATAGAAAAATCATGGATAGTTTCAGAAGTAGCACCTATAATTAGTCTTGTGGCTTACATACAGTAAAGGTATTTGTTTATATAGAATAGGAGCATTATAGCGTTAAGCAGTATTAGATAGATAGTAATGTGGCTAAATGCACATACATACTTAATACTGATTCTTTCATTATCCACATATGTAATGAATTTTATCTGATCTATAAAGGAATAGTTTTTGATATCATTAGAAACTTCGATAATTATGGTTCTCACAACATCTTCAAAATTAGTTACACCTCTTAATATCGTTGATGGTGTTATTAGAGCAAAGGTCTCATGCCCTATGTATATCATAACGTATCTATACGTAGTTCGTTGCGATTTAATCTCTATAATAGCTTGTAAAGTTTGGGATGTAGGATTATAGATCGAAATATAATTCATGATAGATCTTACTAGAATAGATTTAACCTCGTCATAGCTCTGTTCATGATAAACAACTAAAGATTTGTTTAATCCTCGATATAAATATGGTTTGCTTAAGGAGCATCTATCTATGGATGTTTCTCTAGGAAAGTACATATAACATATCCTGAGATCTTTACAGATATCCTGTAAACACTTCCTAATATCTCTTAACCCAAGCCCAAGTTCATATAATGGTGTAGGTCGTTTTAAGTTGCTCAGAGTTTTGTATACTCTATGTGATGTTTTCTCTAAAGTAACTCCCCCTATAGATGTACCTTGTAATTCTGTCTAGTGATATGAATACCAGTTGAGCTATTTGTGCTCCGTGCTCTATCTCTATGCCATGGTTATTGAAGACTACCAGAAGGCCCTCACCTCGTCCTTCGTACCCGGGGTCCCATACAGCGGTATGTATTGTAGCGCCTATTCTAAGGAGTGTAGACCTAGGTATAGCTATTGCAATAGTGTTCTCAGGAACTTTTACGATCTCCCTATACCTGATTCTGTATCCACCTGGCGCAAGTACGTAAATGCCTTCTTCATTAGGCTTAATCTCATAAACATTAGAAAGTTTTTTCGAGTTGCTGTACAGACCACCTCTATCTACAAAACTGAACACTTCATCTAGGTGTAACTTCATACCACTACAATCAATGTTCTCTTTCAACAGACCTAGTACGGATATTAATGTCTCTGGCGATAAAACTACCAAATTAGGCACCCAATCACCTACTTATAAACCATTAAACATAAATAGTTAAGCTCATCTAATAATTACATAACATCTAATTAATCTAATCAGACTTCACTGAAATCTCTTATCATTTTATGGCAATATTTTTATAGATCTGGCGTTAGTATTTAATTTTAACATTATTGTGAATATAATATGGTAGCATCACCTAGATTTACAGGCTCCTATGGTACTTAACCACTTTCTATCATATTGTATCAATTTTAATGTGTACTAGTAACTATAGCATGGTCTGGTTGTTTTGAGCTTTGAGTAAATAAGTTCCTTATAAATGTATCGTAGATATATAGAGAATTCAAACACCTCTGTATAGCTGCTTTTCTAATCAATTGTAACTAGAGAAGATCTTTATGTTTTATTCTTTGAATGGCTTTCTATCAAGTCTTTTAACTATTGTAAGTAGCAAATGCACCGAACTTTTAATTTTAAATTATTTGGCCTTAAAGTTTGATGTTTTTCGCTATTCCAAATCTTAATGTGTAGATAAAGTAGCTAATGAACTTTATGTACGACAAAAACACTCAGAGGTAGTCCTTGATAATATTGCTGTAAATGCTGTAACTATCAATGTTGCGACACACTTATGGTTAACACGAAATTAAATTGCGTTGTAGTGATTTCCTAGGGTAATGTTGAAGCTGATGCAAATTAAGATAGATAGAACACCTACCAGAGAATCTTCTGTAGACCTAATCTGGTCATTAACTAACTCTCTAGACTAGAGTAGGTAATGTGCTTTATCAGGACAATCTGGTTAAGGAATTATATAAAAATGTTTTATTTGTGTTTGGTTATCCGCATTCTGGATAGTCGTCTGGTACTTTTGCTCTAAAGTATTTTCCTGATGCTGGATCTTGGAACAAACCTATTTTTACTCCTTTTCTACCTCTAGGTGCTAAACTCCAAACCTTCTTAGGCACAAGACTTTTTTCAGCTCCTTCAGGTGTTTTAACACTTACAGATTTACTACATGCAGCCATAACATATACCCAAATCAGAAATAGAGCAAACAAAATATATAAACATGACGTTAAGAATGTAACGAATTCATTGCCAGATAATATCATCTATGACGTATGAATCTAAACTATTTATATTTCAGTTATTGTGTCTCATTTAAATTTAACTATAGGTCCCTTAATACATGTTGTAAAAGCTCTGAGATGCATTTATAAACTGTAATAAGAGTACTTATACAGTGGGATTGTTGTTTAGGTGAGATTTTTGTGGCTCTATATAGGCGAAGAGTTCAGAAAATAGGAAAAGCAACATTTATAATAACTCTACCAGTTTCATGGGCAAGAGAGGTAGGGCTTGAGCCAAGATCTGAGGTATTTCTTGAAGTTTTGCCTGACATGTCTTTACGAGTATATACATCGGTTAGAAGAACGGATAGAGATATTGAAACTCTGATTACTATAGATGAAAGGTACAACGAGCATGATGTTGCTCGTGAAATAATTGCTTATTATATTGCTGGGACTTCTATGATAAAGTTATTGTATAGTGGGGTTAGTAGATCTATAGTAGATAGAGGAATAGACATTGCTAGGGATAGACTTATAGGGCTTGAGGTTATAGATGAAGATGTTGATACTATTACCCTACAAATTGTTGTAGATCCTAATCTAAGCGATATTGAAAGTGTTGTAAAGAGACTTAAGAGGATAGCTATATCTATGCATAGAGATATCATTCTCTATATGATGAAGGATATTGATTCATCAATTCTTGAATCAGTTATTTCTAGAGACAATCTTGCCGATAAACTGTATCTTTTAGCTCTTCGTCAGTTAACGCAAATTCTTAGAGATCCCCATGAAATGAGTAAAAGAGGTATAGATCATATCGAAGCTGTGCATAGAGTTATGTTTATAAAGAGTCTAGAAAGGGTGGCGGATCATGCTGTAAATATTGCTAAGACTGTCAAGTTAGTTAATTCAATTCCTAAAGATATTGTAGAACTTTATAAAGAGACTATTGAAGTCTTTGACCTGATGTCTGATGCATTTATAGCTATGGATAAACTAAAAGCCATAGAACTGGTTAAACGTGTAGAGAAACTTAAGGTAACAGATGAGGAGATAAGAAAGAAAATAGTTATGGATAAATCATTAGATCCCTACTTAACAAGATTATTAGACACTATTTCAAGAATTGTGGCTAGAACAATAGATACAGAAGAAATAGTTATAGACATAAGTTCTATAAAGTTGCTGAAAACATGATATGCATCAAGCCAGGAATACTATTCAATCCGACTCATTTTCATTTCATTGAGGCGCTCAACCAGTTTATTTATACCTTCAAATGTAGGTGTACTTCTGTAGTTACTTAAAGTACGTCTAAGTTCTGGGTAAAGTACCATCAGTATTTTGGCTATTCTCGAGAAAAGTTTCCTACCCTCTGAGTTAAGAACTAGGTTTTTGTCAAAGTATTTCTCTTTGTTATTTACGAGTTCATCAATCAATATATCTACTTCTTTAATCATCAACAACTTTCGTCTATTTTTGGGATCCACATTAACATACCTCTATCTCTATAGGATGTATTAAAATATTTAATTTTTATCATAAAGATGATGTGTTGGGTGTATATTATGAAGCTTCAGAGATTTAACGTAAGATATGGGAGAACTGTTGTATATTTTGGTCCAGAGTCTTTTAAGAACCTAGAGAATGTTATAAATAGATACAAGCGTGTCTATGTGGTTACGAGTAGGAGCGCGGCAAAAGTGAGTGGAGCACTTGGAGATATTCTATCTATTTTAAGTAGCTATAATATTGAATACGAAATTTTTGATAAGATTGAACCAAATCCCATGCAATACATTATAGAGCAATTAGCAGATGAACTAATTGAGTTTAGTGCGGAAGCTGTTATCGGTATAGGTGGAGGAAGCGTTATAGATTCGGCAAAGATTGCTTCAGTTCTATCTATTTGTGGCGGAAATATTAAAGACTATGTGTATGGAGTTAGACAGATCCATGGAGCTCGACCTATTATAGCTGTCAATCTAACGCATGGCACAGGTTCTGAGATCAATAGATATGCTGTTGTAACTATTGATGCTCCAAGAACAAAATTTGGAATAGCATCTGAATATCTATATCCATTAGCAAGTATTGATGATCCACGTTACACTCTTTCGTTACCTCAAAAACAGATAGTATATACAGCTCTAGATGCCTTCTACCATGCTTATGAAGCCGCTACAGGTAAAGATACATCACCTTTTGTACTTACTCTGGCTGAAGAGATAACAAAACATGTAGTCAATTGGCTACCCATAGCCATTAAAGATCCTAATAATATTGAGGCTAGATACTGGCTTCTCTATTCATCCATGTTAGCAGGTATAGCTATAGATAATAGTCGTGCCCACATAATACACGCTATAGAGAATGTGTTGAGTGGGATCAACGTAAACCTTCCACATGGTGCTGGTCTAGCCATTCTAGGTCCTCAAGCGACTATCTATATACATAGAGCTGTACCAGAATACTCATATAGAGTTCTGAGATACATAGATTCCGGTATAAGACCTTCAAGAGATGATGCAGAAAAAGTTGGCAAAGCTATAACAGAGTTTCAACAAATGTTAGGCCTTAAAGAAAAGCTAAGTGATTATGGTTTCAAAGAAGAAGATGCTGATACTGTTGTAGATGCTGTTTTTAAAGCACTAGGCTATAGCTTAAGGCTTGTACCCTTTAATGTAAGAGAAGATGATATTAGAGATATATATCTTAAATCTATATAGCTAGGGATAAAATAGATTGAGAGTACTCTACATAGGAAATTTAACTCTAGACAAAATAGGTGAAAGACTTAGAGTAGGTGGGTCAGGTTACTATGGTGGAAGAGCTTTAGCGGCATATCTAGATGTAGAAACATACATTCTTACTAATGTTGACGAAAATTATAGAGGACTTGTTCTAGGTTTACTCAATAGCTATGGTATAAAGGTATTTGAGATAAAGTCCAATAGTATGCCTATATTCATTATAAATAGTGGAAAAGCTGTAGAGTTTCAAGGAACATCAAGTAAAATCTCTAAAGAAGTTATAGAGAGTTATTTAAAAATGGGAGAATTCAATATAGTAATTATTGCGCCAATAATGAGAGAAACCGATATAGATTCCATATACTTGATTATTGAGGATTTTAGTCGATCTACAATTAATGTGGTAGCTCTCGATATTCAGGGATTTGTTAGAAATATTAGAGACAATAGAATTACTTGTGAATGGATAGAAGGTTTAGAACTTATGCTGCCGTATATCGATATAGTTCACGGCAATATTAAGGAGTTTTGTTTTGCTAAAGAAGAACAGATGGTTATTAAGAGTATCAAAGAGCTTAGTACCACATTAGATACAGCATTTCTAGTTAGTCTCGATGTTAGAGGAACATATCTAGTCTATTCAGGAGAAGTACTTTACATACCTTCATTATCCGTGAATACTGTAGATGAGGTAGGTGCTGGTGATGTTCTTCTAGCAGTGACATCGTATTATAGAGCTAGAAACGAAAATATATTGAGTTCATCTATAAAGGGGATCATCGCGGCTTCACTTAAGGTTGAAAATGCTTATAGAGATTGGTTTGATAGAGAGACTATAGAGTCTATAGCACAAAGTCATGAAAAAATGATTAAGGTTATCAGTATATGAATAAGAAAGAAGTAAGTACTAACAGAATTGTTAGGGAAATTCTATCCAGAAAAGATCCTGCTGGATATTATGTAGTTGTAGCGATCAATAGTACTGAATTGAAAGAGATACTAAACAGATATAAATATGGAGATATTATTGTTGAAGATATTGGAGGTATCACCATAATTAGAAGTAAAACTAGAAAAATTGTAGAACTACTTACACGTGAGCTAGTATCTAAAAAGCTTCTAGCTGATACTTAAACAGTATGTATCTGTATGGATATTCTCCTCACATGGTTATGAACAGATCTTGTTTCAAGAAGATATATATCGTCATCAGGTGATAAAACTAGAGAACCATCCATAATAGGAACTGCGATATTTGTTGAAATCAATGTTGATATCAGATGTGCATATGCATTACCGTGTCTCCAGCCATTGAATGGAATAAGTCTACAGATGAAATTTAGAAAATCTTTATACATTCCTCTACTAAGTACTACAAGGGCTGGTGTAGCTCCTTCAACAGATAACCAAACCAATCCTATACTAGCTTTACATTCACGAATAACCTCTTTGACTGCATATGTTATAGGATGTAGAACCATTGGCCCGTAGGTTCTAACCTCAACTATCTTTGAATAAACCTTCAAGAACAATCACCAGAGACTTTTCTCCACTAATTCTAGAAACATCAATAAATACTATCTTCTTAAATTGACCAAGGAAAAGAGAGTTATTGACTATAGGCACAACAACGCTTTTACCCAACAATATACTGCAGAAACCACCATCCATGCAGCCAATTTTTTTCAAAAATTCTTCAAGATCTGCCAGTAATTCAGGTTCATATTCTATCTCTACTACACTACAACCTTTTTCATTTGTATAAACTACAGCTAAACCTTTACGGAGATTATTTTTATAAACGAGTTCCGCTATATAGGCAGTTACATCCTGAGCACCATAACCAGAGCTCTCTAATGAGATTCTATAGATTCTAATATCCATAGACTACACCATTCACACAAAATCATGTAGCCCAGCCTATATTAGGCTATCATAAAACATGAAGTGTATAAGGATTACATCTATATGTGACTTTAGCATCCTTTAAGCTTCTATCTCTTTTCCTATCAATGATTCTAGAAATGCAATCCTCTTATATATTGGCGGATGTGTTGAAAGCATCTCCTCAAAACCTACTAACGATTCAGCTAAAGAATATATGAATAATGGTTTGATCTTGCTATCGGCTATAAGTTTTCTAGCACCAGTAGATCTATAGAATTGATCAAGAGATTTCAAAGCACCTATCATGGCAAAAGGCGAGGTAACCTTAGCCCCATGCGCATCAGCATAGTGCTCCCTTAATCTCGATAGAGATAAGACAGCTACCTGCAGCAAAATGCTTACAACAATAAGTACCACACCCACTATCATAAACAGCATTCCTCCTCCAGATCTTCTTCTTTCACCACCATCACTATACCTATCCACGAACCCAATATATAGGAGGAATCGACCTACAAAGTATATCGTTGATGGAATTAAACCAAATAACATTATAACAGCATTATCTCTATGCTTGTGGTGTCCAAGTTCGTGACCAATTACAGCTTCAAGTCCATCTCTACTAACGGTTTTAAAAAGACCTGTTGTGATAGCTACATATCTACCCATTAGAGGCGATGAATAGGCAAAGGCGTTAGGAATAGGCATTTCAGCAACAACAGCCTTAGGAGGTTTCATACCAGCTCTAGTAGCAACTCTATCAACAATCTTCTGAAGCTGAGGATCGTATCTGCATCTATACATGACATTGATTATAGCTGGAGCTACAAGCCATGAAATAAGAGACGGTATTAAAGCGAAAAGAATCGCTATGATAAACAATGTGGTAGCTAGTTGGTAATCAAGTAAGTATGTTACAAACATAAATACGAATATAGCTCCACTTATAACAGCAAGAGATGTCGAAATCATAGACGCTTTAAGATGATCCAGATCTATGGGAATTCTCTTTTCAATAAATCTACCTATACCTAGGCCGATCAATATAAGTACAGTTATCGAGAGACCGTAAACAACTATATCGATAATCCACCACATCCACCAGAATCTAAACGGATAGAGACCTATAGTTTCAGCAACTCCCGGAGCTAGTAGCGATAGAATTATCTGTATAACAACTAAAGTAAATACTACCAGCAACAACATACTAAGGATTAACATGATTTTTCCACGAACTATCATAAGGTTCCCGGAATATGGTCTACAGATTGGTGAGAAATTAAGCTTAACGTTGTTTATCTGGAATATCAGTATAAATTTTGTCGATATACACTATATACTGGTTATAAACATGGATCTGAAGTGTATTCAAGAGTATATAAAAAAAGAATACCTTGAGAGAGACAGCGCAAGAGGTCTTTATGCTACATTTACGTGGCTTATTGAAGAGGTAGGTGAATTAGCTGAAGCAATTCTAAATGGCGATAAAGAGGGTATTGAAGAAGAGATAGCAGATGTTATTGCATGGACCTTAAGTATAGCTAATTTACTTAATGTAGATGTTTCGAAAGCATTTAAAAAGAAATACAGTGGTTCAAAGATATGTATCTCAGATGTAGATTAATGTGTAAGAGATATAACATGTTGTTACACTTGACGTAGTACTTAAAACATTTATATTTCTTAGTGTAAGTAGTTTAAACATCTTTAAACATCATTACATAAAACTTATATATGCGGATCCAATACTATTTATTTGGTGATAAAAATGAAGGTGCTGATTCTAAGCGATAAAGATGTATCAGACATAATGGATATGAGTAGAGTCATAGAACTTATGGAGATAGTTTTTCGTGAAAAAGGATTAAAAAGAGTTCAAATGCCACCAAAAGTATATCTATTCTTTGATAAATATCAAGGAGACTTAAGGGCTATGCCTGCCTACCTAGAATCGCTAGATATAGCTGGGGTGAAGCTTGTGAATTCACATCCAATGAACCCCGATGTCTATAAACTTCCAACGGTTATGGCAACAATACTGCTCTTCGACCCAAAGTCAGGTAAAATTCTATGTATAATGAATGGAACATGGATAACAGGTGCGAGAACAGGTGCGACAGCTACGGTAGCAACGAAATATCTAGCTAATCCTAATGCAACCTCTATAGGGATAATTGGTGCAGGATTCTTAGCAAAATTCCATATAGAGGCCTTTTCAAAGATTGTAGATATGGAAAAGGTGTACATATATGATGTAGTTAAATCAAAAGCAGAAAAATTGGCTAAAGAAACAGAAGAAAAGCTAGGAATAAAAACAATAGCTGTTGACACTCCTAGAGAGGCTATTGAACCTGTAGATGTATTAGCTACACTAACACCAAGTAGAAAACCAATAGTAAAAAATGAATGGGTTCATGAAGGAATACATATAAACGCTATGGGAGCAGATGCACCAGGAAAACAAGAGCTAGATCCAGAAATACTAAAAAGAGCAAAAATAGTTGTGGATGATATAGAACAAGCAGTACATAGTGGAGAAATAAATGTGCCTATATCACAGAAGATAATATCTGTAAAAGACGTATATGCTGAACTAGGGGAGATAGTTGCAGGAATAAAGAAAGGTCGAGAAACAGATAAAGAGATAACAATATTCGATTCCACAGGATTAGCAATACAAGACGTAATAGTGGCACACTACATCTATGTAGAAGCACTAGAAAGAGGTAGAGCACAAAAAATCAGTTTATGATGAATTTAAGAACCTAAACAGAGACTAAAGCATATCAAGAATTAAGAGAATGAGTAAATCGTTAGTTGAAGATCTATCTACAATAGTAAAAAGACTTAATATTTGTATTGAACTTAGATAGGAGATGGATCCTTGGGGTTCTCGGTACCACCGGTATGAACTATACTCACTCTTATGATCGACATCAATAATGCTATAATCATGATTATTATTGGGAGATATCTGGTTGATTTAATTAGTATGCTGATTTCTCTTTTTTGCATCTGCTGGCACCAAATCTCTGTATTATCTAAATGGAGTATTATGTGTTAAAGTACAAAGATTCTTTAGGTGCTTGATCTAGAAACTTAATTATCTTGATGCTCCATGATCTCGTAATTTTGAAGCACTTATAAAGGAGTTCTAACAGATATTTTTAAGTAGTAGTGTAGTTATATATTGAAGAGTTTGGATGTGTGATATTTTGACCATAGTTAGACTCAGCAAGGTAGCTGAAAAGAAGCTCTCGAAAATTCTAGAGCATCTTTATGTATCAAGTGTTTTAACGTCTTCAGAGATTCTCAGAGAATTGAGAGATGAAGGAATAGTTAGATACAGAAAGACAAAATATGTCAAGAGTTTCTTTAAATTCATTGATAACATGGGTGTCTCTCTCATACCCGATCTTCTTATTCACAAACTTAGGTTAAAGGGTATTGCTATTATTACTAAAGTCAAGAAAGTAAGAAAATGCAACGGTCTCGCCAATGTGACTACATCAATACCTTTTGTTAGATCCGTTGTCCTATCTATTCCTAACATAGTCATGATATCCTTGTATGTTCCCGAGAATATGGTTAATATCTATAGGAATTATGAAGGTGTTAGAGGTATTGATGTAAGTACATATCTTTATGAGTATGTTATCAGATCTAAACCATTGCCAGAGTATTTACTTAGAGCTATTGAAGGACCTATAGAAGATATCGTCAATAGTAAGTCATTTGAATCATGTTTTAGTAAACCGCTATTTCTACCAAGTGACTGGGATGGAAAACCAAAGATAGATGGTCTTGCGCTAAGTGTACTAGACGCACTTCTGATAAATCCTACACTTACACTTAAAGAATTATCTGAAATTCTTGGTAACAAGTTCAGTAAAAAGTTTGCACTACAGAAAACTAGGAAAGCTGTTAATAGAGCCTCAAAATTTATTTTTGGATACAGGGTAGCTATAACAAAAACTGCCTACATATCGAATCTAAAGATGGGCATCGTTATTGATGGTGTAATTGATCCACAAGCTCTATGCTTATCTATAGCTAGGCATCCACTCATGATTGCTTGTAGCTGGTGCAACAATAGTAAAAAGGTTATACTTTATCTATCTCTACCTGAGGGCGGGATTTCAGAATTTAAGAATAATTTGCTTTGGTTTCTTGATCAATTAAAGGGATACATTGTTGATTCTTTTGAATATATATTTGTAAAAGGCTACACAAGTGTTGTTAATATTCCTTATACGGAGTGGGTTCCTTCGATAAAGTCCTGGAAGTATGTTGAAGATCCTATACCTATAATTTTAAATCATTTAAGAAGTTCTGAGTGTATTGAGATCTAGCTTATTTTTCATCAGTCCTGAGATCTCTTCTTTAAATGTATTTGGATCACAGATAAATAGCTCCGTCCATTGATCAAGATCACACTCTTCATTAATAGCGGATAAAAGTGGCTTAATGAATAGCAGCTTGATTATGGTTTTGGTCTCCATGATATTATTTGTATAATTGGAAACAATGTTTATGAGTTTTTCTGGATCTAGTAGTAAGAGATCTATACATTTTTTACCATAACTTTTTAGACATAATGAGTTCAAAACATGTAGAAAACCTGGTGCAGTTTCTGATGTCTCTCTTTCTATATCCTTAATCAGTTTCTTCTTCATAAATATATCTACCTCAATGAATTATGTAGTACGGTATCTGATATATGTGAAGATAGTGGGTTATTTCATGATTAGATCACAAAATTTATAATCTCTGTATTACATATATTATTCAATTCAAGATTAATTGAAATAAATATGTAATTAATAATACGATAATCCGTATAGATCTCATTAAGATATTCTTAGTACTGGTGAGCCTTTTGTTTTTGCCATTTTTAGGTCTCTCAAGGCTTTATTTACATTATTTAATGTATAGCTTTGGATATGTATATCTATTGGATGTAATTTCACTATTTCTAGAAGCTCTTTTACATCTGCTCTAGTAACGTTTGCAACGCTTTTCAATTCTTTTTCTTGCCAAATATGTTTTAAATAGTCTAGGTTTACATCAGTTTGCTTTCTTATAACATTTATAACAAGTTTTCCCCCTCTATCTAGAACCTCTAGAGCTCTAGCAACTGTTTCTCCTACTGGTGTAAAATCTATTGCTCTATTTATTTTCTTTGGAGGATCTTCTTGAGGATTTCCTACCCAGTCTGCTCCAAGTTTTTTAGCCAGATCCTTATGGTGATCACTTCTCGTAAATACATAGATTTCTGAAGAGGGATACAGTTTTCTAGCTATCTGTATAACTATGTGTGCTGATGATCCAAAGCCAAACAATCCTAGTCTAAGCCCGTCAATCATTTGGACAAGTTTCAAAGCTCTATAACCAACAGCACCTGCACACATAAGTGGAGCGACATATTCATCATCTAAATTCTTTGGTACACGGTACATATAGTTGCTATATACAGCTACATATTCTGCATACCCCCCATCTATATGACATCCAATAGCTTTGAATTCTTCACATAAATTTTCTTGCCCAGATCTGCAGTAGAGACATTGATTACATGTGTGTCCTATCCATGCTATACCAACTCTATCACCTATACTGAATTCATTCACATTTTTACCATCATCAACAACTTTGCCAACAATTTGATGCCCGGGTATATCAGGCAGTTTACATTTAATTCTTCCCTCAATAATATCTATATCCGTATAACACATACCACATACAGATACCTTAACTAAAGCTTGATCAAAGTTTATGATGGGATCATCTACATCGTCTATAGACAGAGGTTCTTCAATCCATGGAAGCTCTGGATATCTTCTGCTGCATCCTTCAGCTTTAATCTCTACGTTATTTCTGAGTACTGCAGCCTTCATAGATACCCCTTATGCCTGATCTATATCTCTACTACTCTTTTAATTTGTTTATTTCCTCAATTATTCTTCTATACGTTGGGGGCTCTCTTTTTCTAGAAACAAATTCTACAACTACATGTTTAACCTTATGTATAGCCTTTCTGATTTCGTTCTCTACAATCTTGCTAACTGTTTCCAAATCCTCTACCTCTATGTTTTCATTAATTTCGACCTCAAGTACAACAAGGTATTCATTCTCGGTTAGCATGATAGCTTTAAGCTCATTAACGTCAGCTACATTAGGTATGAATAAAACTGTGTTAAGTATTTTTAAGAGTTCTTCTTTAGGTGGAGCTCTACCTATGAGAACTAAGAAGTATCTATAACCAAGTACTATGGACGAGATCAAGAGTATTATAGAAACAATAACGCCACCTATACCATCAACAAAGTTATTCGCAGTCACAACAGATGTAAATGCTATAATGCTTCCAAAGAAATCTACCATACTATCTACAAAGGTACCTGTTGTTACAGGGTCAAAATCATTTTTGGAAGCTATTGAGATCATCATGTTAAAGCTGTTGAGGATTAAAGCTATCAGAGCAAATACTATAGCCTTGCTACTCGAACTAAGGATTCCATCATGAAGTAAGACTTCTATAGACTTTATAAACGATATGGAGAAAAGGAAGCCACCTATAATAGATATGGATATCAAACTAAACACGTAGAGAGCCCTACTCATACCGAACGGATACGCTATACTACTTCTCTTCTTTTTTGAGAGTATTAAGCCAAATATTAGGAAACCTAGACCTATACAGTCACCTAAATCGTTAAGAACATCTGCAAAAAGTGAAATTGAGTGTGTATCAATAAAGCCCAGGATCTTGAATGTTAATGTGGCGAGATTTACTGAAAATGATATGTATACAACATGCATATTAGTAGAGTACCTCAGATACACAAGATCAAGTAAGGTTATTAATACTTAGTGCACCTAGTTTTTAAGCTAATTGCTTATCAACAAAACATACAAACAATCGTAGACCTTATTGTTTATATAGATCTATATACATGTAAACGTCATATATATAGATCTATATAAACCTTACCTATTGATCTATATTATTCTTATAGAAATCGCTTTTGTTCTAAAGACCTTTTGCATAAATATGGTGACATAATTGTTTTCACTCTTAATGGTTGGATTAGCTCTGTCAGCAGCAATAGCTTGGTCTATCGGTGGTAATGATACAGCAAACTCTATAGATGCTATTGTTGGTGGAGGGGCTCTTGATGTAAAGAAGGCTATGGCTTTGTTTGCTGTATCTCAAGCTGTTGGAGCTATTGTTCAGGGCTATATGGTTATGAAGACTATTGGTAGAGGTGTTGTTCCAGATATAGATGTTGTTGAGGCTGTAGCAGCAACTTTAGCAACCTTTATATGGATAACTATAGCAACTCTCAAGGGGGTACCAATATCTACGACACATAGTGTTACTAGTGCTGTCATAGGTATAGGTATAGCCAAATGGTTACAAGGCGGTCTTATGTCCATAAAGATTGATGCCGTTTTAAAGATTATAATTAGCTGGATTTCATCTCCTTTAGCATCAATAGCTTTAGCAATACCTCTCTACAATCTCTTTAGCCGGATATTTAGTCGATGGTCTATAGACAACAGTATAGCTAAGGTCATTCTCATATTTGTTACAACTTTTTCTGCATACTCCTTTGGTGCAAACGATGTTGGTAATGCAACAGGTGTTTATGTAACTATTACAAGCAGGTACCTCGGAATACCTGATACTGAGACTATGAGACTTCTCGCGATATTTGCATCATTCTTTATAGCATTAGGGGGGTTTACTGTCGGTAAAAAAGTTGTAGAGACTCTGGCTTTCAAGATTACGAGACTCGATATACCTATGGCTCTGGCTTCTGAAGCCTCTAATGCTTTAGTTGTATGGATTTTCACAACACTACCGTATATACTGTTTGGCTATGGATTACCTATATCAACGACATACGCAACAGCAGGATCCATAATAGGCGTAGGCATAGCCAAGAATAGAGGCCTTAGGGGAGTAAACGTGAAAACCATAGTATTCATAATGAGTGCCTGGATCTTAACATTGCCTTTAGTAGCTTCGGCAAGTATAGCTATATACTTTCTTATTAAAACCTTTATATAGGTGCCGTAATGTGACGTTTTGGAGCTGGATATCTATGAGAAGAAGAAAAGAGATACTCGAAATGTATGTAAGACACGTTGATAAGGTTATAGATGTGGTAAAACATGCAGAAAAGCTTATAGAAGCTCTAGTTGAAGGAAGTGAAGAGGGAGTTTTAAGGGAATGGCAAAATGTTTTTGAATCAGAAAGAAGAGCTGATGAATCCAAAAGGAGTATTTTAGCAGAATTGTCTAGAGAGATATTTCATCCAATAGATAGAGAAGAGCTCGTGAGATTAATAATAATGACTGATGATATAGCTGATTATGCTAAGGCATGGAGTAGAAGAGCAGCACTATATGCACCAAACAGAATACCAAACGATATAGGTAAGAAACTTATATCAATGTCTAGAAAAGTTCTAGATGCTGTAGACTTAATCAAACAGGCTGTAGATACTTTAGCTAAGGATCCTAAGAAAGTTCTAGAAATAGCTAACTCTATAGAATCTCTAGAAGAAGAGGTTGACGATATTAGACATGATCTATTCAAATCTGTACTTAGTTTCTGCAATAATACACAGCCCTCACAGTGCATATTGATTAAAGAAGTCATGGACTCTATAGAGAGTGCAGCAGATAAGTGTGAAGATGTAGGAGATCTGTTCAGAAGAATAGCACTTCTATCAATATAAACCTGTAGTTCAATAATATATTTATTAGTACCTATATATTGTTCTAATACATAAGTACATAAGAGTTAACATATGATGCTGTAATAATGACGTTTTATATCTCTAACTCTTGGAAGGAGATTGAATATAGACTATGGGAATTAACGATGTACCTCATCTTTTAATTTCTTGTAATTGGCGATACACACTTTACGAGATTTGATAAAAACAATGATACTGTTTATTAAATTATGTACATCGCAGAGTATCTAAGAAACGACTTTATTGGTATCCAGTACACTAATCCATTTACAAGGTACGGTATCGCTAGATTTATTTAGTGATATACATACTATGTTTATTGATACACATAGCGAGTTAGAGGATTTTGAAACATGAATATGATTATTTTCTACAATAGTATATTTTATAGACATAAACCACCTCAGGGTATTTACCATCCTGAGAATCCCAAACGTTTAGATATAGCATTGAATGGAATTAGAGCTAACGATCTTTGGGAACATATAAAGAATGTTAATGTTGTTGAGGATAGGTATCGTAATTACAAGTTGAGGATACATAGTGAAGACTATATAGCTCTAATTGATAATTTCTGTAGTAGCGGAAACGAGGGTTTTATTGACAGTGATACTTATGTATGTAGAGACACCTGTGCTGTAGCTAATTACGCTTCATATCTTTCTGCACACGCAATGGAGATAGCTTTAGACACTAAAGGAACATTAATTTTTGTTCTTGCTAGACCTCCAGGTCATCATGTAGGTCTGAATGGTAGAGCTATGGGCGCACCTACACAAGGGTTCTGTGTATTCAATAATATTGCTATTGCAACAACGTATGCTCTAGATAAAGGTTACAAACCTGTAGCCATAATTGATATAGATGTTCATCATGGAAATGGTACTCAAGAAATATTCTGGGAGGACCCAAACGTAGTACATATAGATGTTCATGAACATGGTATATATCCTGGGACTGGCTATAGTAATGATCTTGGTGGTGGAGAAGGTTATGGGACCAAGATAAATATACCTATGTCTTCGTTTAGTGGTGATAATGATTATATCTATGTATTTAAAGAGATAGTTTCTCAACTAATCTACAACATAAAGCCCAAGGTATTGGCTATTTCAGCAGGATTTGATGCTTATAAAGATGATGGATTAGCATCCATGGAGTTAACGGAGAACTTCTACAAATTCTTTGGATCAGTAATCAGTCAGTTTGTTAAAGAGTTAGGGATAAGTGCTATAGCTGTTCTGGAAGGCGGATATAGTATAG
Organism: Ignisphaera sp.; assembly: GCA_038831005.1. Lineage (NCBI taxonomy): Archaea > Thermoproteati > Thermoproteota > Thermoprotei > Desulfurococcales > Desulfurococcaceae > Ignisphaera > Ignisphaera sp. Next base: position 31,554 of record JAWBKZ010000004.1, on the reverse strand, counting down.
GTTTGGAGAGAGGATTACCGGCACTACTGAAAGGATTCGTTGAGCCAATAGATATAAATATTGAAACAGCTGAAGCATCTAGAACAACAATATATACAGTAAAGAGTATGCGAAACATTATTAAGGATTTCTACAAGCTTTGAAGTTCTCAATAACATATTCTCTAGAAGTTCATTAACCTTATAGCCAATCTAACCCCTTAATAAGTTAGTAAGTTTCATTAAACCTATGGGGTAGATATTAGTGAAGAAAGAGAAAACAGTTTTATTATTGATTAGCGACACCCATATACCAGAAAGAGCCTCAGAAATCGATGTCAAAATCATCAATCATATTAAACTAAGTAGGTACGATATTGTTGTTCATGCAGGTGATTTAACAGAAGAGTATGTCCTAGACCAGATAAAACATTTTGGAAAATATATGTATGTAGTTCAAGGCAATATGGATTACCTAGATTTACCTGAGGAAGAGGTTTTCGATATATATAGTATAAGGTTTGGAGTTGTTCATGGTGATCAAGTTAGACCTAGAGGAAATATAGAGGCTCTTTCAACAGTAGCTAGAAGACTTGGAACATCGATATTAATATCAGGACATACACATTATCCATTCATATCACTTGATTCTGCAGGCATTCTACATATTAATCCAGGTTCTGTAACTGGAGTATGGGGAGGTGGTGGAGGTACAATGCTTCCATCATTTATAGAATTAGAGGTATATAGTGATGGTACAGTAACGGTAAAGCTCTACGAACTTATAGGTGACAAGATTGAACTAAAAAGAATTGAGAACTACAGATTCACGTAACGTAAGGTTATAAGCTATGAGAGATGACGGGACATAATTGACCATAAAAATACTATATGCAGAGAATATATACATCCATCTAGGTATAAATGCTTAATTTCATAATCTTTATTTTATGTTAATTTAAAATATTTTAAAATATTTTAGATAATCCTTAGACTCTGCAAGAGCGCCAAAAGTACCATACTACTTTCCTCTAGCTAAAGGTATCTCGTCAAGTTCCTCTGGAGGCTAATAATTATATGCCTTAATTACTTTGAAGGATATCGTAAATAAATCATCTACTATAGCTCTTCTAATGTTCGTTTGTTGAAGTATAGAGAGAACGTCTATAGAATTGTTTTGTCTTTAAGACAAGGATTCCATCTTTAGTGTGGTCGTAACAGCCATGTTCGTAGATTGATATTGGTTCATATATCCTTTCATACTCATTATCAAAGGCTACAGCATGATGATCACATAGTGTCTCACCATAACAATGTCTGATGGATATTTTAGATACTTTATTTATATTTGTTTCAGAGATTTTTGATATTGATGTCTCCATTCTATTGATATCGATAAAGACATAATTTCGGAAGCGGGAGTAGTTATAGCAGTAGATCTTAATGAACAACCGGCCAAAATTATCAAACTTAACTCTAGCATGTTTTGTAACGTATAGTGTTATTAAGAGTTCTTAATGGGTATCTGGTGATGATGCTATGGGTCGAGCGGTTAATTTCCTCTCTATTTAATGGCATGATAACTGTTATTCTGTAGTTACGCTTTTTAATTTTCTTTAATAGATAAAGATGTGACTATATGTTCTTTACATATGTTCGATGTATATGGTACTAATGTTATAGTTATTCCAAGTGTAAGATATTGTTACATCTAATTTTACTTTTTCTATCGTATCTATTTTATTCGTTCTATCAATAGTTATACAATTCATGAATTATCAGATTGTGTTTAGACAATAACAGTTCAGCTATCTGTACAGTATGTGTTCCAGAATCAGAATTATATTTTGAGTACAGGGTAAAGTTTAGGGTGTTCAGCATTTTGAATAAGAAGATTAAGCTCACTAGAATAGCCATGAGGATATATATGCATTTAGTAAGAAGCAAAGAACCATTAGGTGTCAGAGAAATAGCTAGAGCACTACATCTTTCACCAAGTACTGTTCACTATCATTTGAAGAGATTAGAAGAATTGAGTCTTATACAGAAAGAAGGTGATGGCTATAGAGTTAAAGAGATAGTAAATCCTGAAGAATTTGTGATTATAGGTAGAGCACTTGTACACAGACTAACTATATATTCATTCTTCTTCTTGGGAATAGATATAGGTATAGTAATATCATGTATAATTCATGGGATCAATATTGATAGGGTAATAACGTTACTGATCTCATCTATAGCTTTTGTACTTTTATTTATTGAAGGATTAAATTATTCGCGACGGCATCAGGAATAAGCTTTTTAATTACCTTAAATCTATCTAGATGCTAAAAAGTTACTTTAGTTCTGGTGAGAAATATTGATGAATTATGTACCAATAATACTTGTCTCTATAGTTTCATCTATAGTAACAATGGTATCAGCAGTCTCATCTATAGCTATTGAAAAAAAGTTCGGATTCTTGTGTAGAGATGTACATAAACCTTACGAACATTTTGTTCCATGTATAGGGGGATTCGCGCTCTATCTAGGATTTTGTATTGGTCTGTATTTGATGCTCTTTTTGAACATGATTGACTCTAAACTGTTTATTGTATCAATGCTTTCTTTATCTATTGCAACACTTTTAGGTTTTCTAGATGACATTATTGGTTTGAGGTCTAGGTGGAAGATAATTCTAGGTTTACTACCCGCGGTACCAATACTAATGTTAGGCTGTTATGTGCCAAGACCTTGGCTACCTTTCATAGGTTACACACGAATACATATTGTATACCCGTTACTGATTCTTTTATCTTCTACCATATATGTTAATGGCGCAAATATGATAGATACTCATAACGGAACCTTACCTATGTTCGTACTTACAGTTAGCTTATTTGCATTTCTATTAAAATTGTTTATACGTGCGGAATTCCAGGACATATACATTGCTCTACTTATAGTAGTTGTTATAATATCATATCTAGTGTTCAATATATATCCAGCAAAACTATTCAATGGGAATACAGGCTCACATCTCTTAGGCTCATTACTATTCCTTATTACCGTACTCCTTAGATTAGAGTTCTTTGTGGTATTAGCCTCGATACCTATGTTCTTAAACGGTTTCTACTATGTTTCATCTGTCAGAGGATTCATACAGAAAGAAAAGATAGATAGGCCCACATATGTAGATAGAAATGGTTGTATCTATCCAAAGTTAGGGGTACATCAATTAACATTTGTCAAGATTTTATTGATATTTGCGAAAAGCTCGTTTAACGAAAAAGAGCTTATTACCATAATGTATTCGATATATCTATTTACATCATTCTTAAGTTTTATGATGTGTATTCTTCTAGGTTACAGCTAGCAATAAGTTGCTAATCTGCTCATTTTCGATATAATGAATACTGTATTGCATTAGTAAGTAGTTTACGTAAGATCACCACAAACACAAGTAATTTCATGGATAAGTCTATGTAGCTCTTCTAATCCTAGAAGATTTTTTGCAGATATTTTTGGTATTCTGGTGACTTTAGTGTACATAGCTATAGTGTTCAGTATATTGCTCATCATCTCTCCATATACACCTTGGCCCATCAAATGTTTAGTAATAGTATCTACATCGCTAATTATATCTCCAACTATTTTATCCACATTAGCTATATCGATTTTATTTATAACCGGAATAACATCCACACCAAGTCGGGTCTGTATTGCTACTGTCATTATTGCTAGGAATGCATAATCTTCGTAGCGTTTCATAACCTCTGCATCAGTAACAAATATTGCCACAACATGTCTAAAGTATTTCTTCAAGCTATTCATAAGTTTGTAAGCTATATCTCTAAAGAGGAATATTTCCATTTGGCCAGGTGTATCAATGAGTATAAATTGATTATCAATATCTTTAAATACATGTATTATATCGTCTATTTTACTAGATATGATGTCCATGGACTTAACAAGAGCACCATTGGGTCCTAGACGGTATTCTTTTGAGATTCTATCTATATTAATTATGATCCGTATATCATAATCATGCTCGTAGGGAATAAAGATTGCTGCGGGATCAAGATTAACTTTATATGTCTTGTAGCCAAATTCTCTATAGAGCCATTTAGAGTAAGCGTAGACAGTAGTAGATTTGCCTGAACCTGCAGGTCCAATAAATACAGCTATAGTTTTTGTTGTCATCTATATCACAGTAACTCTTATTACTTGCTCAGCTTATTTCGTTTGCATATGAGGAACATAATGCTCTAGCATGTTGAAAGTCTATAACTTATGTATATCAGAGAGCGAAAGCTTTTTGTATCTGTTAAAAGAAAAGTAGGGAAAGTATAATAGTAGCCGACACATGAGTGAAGTTTATGGATCTTATTGACGAGAATGAATATATATCACGTAAACACCTTATCTCTAATGAGAGTAAGGGTTTTGTTCTCGTATTCGATAACGGTATAACTGTGTCAATCAATGGCTTTTCTAAAAATGGGAACAGAATAACTGAAGACATTCTCGATGAAATTGCTGCAGCTATAGTAGCTATTAAAATGTATATGAGTTCTAAATCTAATGGAAAAGATCGGAATGGTTATAGTACTAGAAATGGTAATGGCAAACAGGGTAACAACCATCTATGGTATAGATCTTGGTTAAATGAGATCACAAAGGGATATGATATTAATCCTTATAGAAGATCTGTCTTCTTTGATCAAACTTTATCATGATTCTAAATAATGATTATAAGGCACAGAAGTAGCAAGTTAATTAAGCTGAATATTTATAGTTGATGGTTTGTTTCTGTAGATTGGTGAGAAATATAGGAGCACCGATATTAGCTGTTCACTTAGGTGCTGGTGATTGGAGTATAGACAATGGTCTGAAAAACAGACTTGAGAAACTCGTTCGAGACGCTCTAGAGGAAGGATATAGAGCTGGATTAACGGGCTCTGGTATAGATATGGTCGTTAATGCGATAAGTGTACTTGAGGATTCAGGTCTAGTTAATGCAGGTTTAGGTAGTACAGTAGATATTTCAGGAAACATATCTATGGATGCAGGTATAATGTATAGCGGTAACAGTAAAGCTGGTGCTGTTGCTTATGTCAAATATCCGCGCAACCCCATTAGGTTAGCAAGATATGTTCTAGAGAATACTGATCATGTGTTAATAGTTGGTGATGCTGCAGACACTCTTGCAATGAAGTTAGGTTTAGAAAAACATCCAGGTCCGCTAGAGAGGGCTATGAAAAGGTACAGCGAAATTGTTGAAAAGATAAGGAAAGGAGTTATCGAGAGGAGGTTCTATGAAAACTCAATTAAGTTGTGGATAAAGTTAGGATTTCTAGATACTGTAGGAGCTATAGCTAAAGACAAGTCGAATGAATTTGCCGCGGCTACAAGTACTGGTGGTGTTTTTCTAAAACTACCTGGAAGGGTCGGCGATTCTCCTATACCAGGAGCGGGATTCTATGCAAAGAGGTGTGGAGCTGCTGCAGCAACAGGTATAGGAGAATACATAATAATGTCATTTTTATCGTTTAAGGTGGTTAATGACATTTGCAGCGGTATTGTAGTTAAAGAAGCTGTAGACCATGCTATAGCACTTATATCAAATAATTATGGAATGGGTACAGTAGGTGTTATAGCTATGGATAAGGATGGAAATATCTATGGCAATCACAATACTAAGGCTATGCCCTGGGGTTATATAGATTCCAATAAGAAATTACATATATTTGTGTGATTTGTATGAGGTGCTAAAGAACTGATTTTACGTGTAAACAAGTTTATCATAGATTTCGACATGGATATTGCCTTCAACAAATTCTCTTGATGTCAATATCTTTAAAGCTATAGGGATAGAGGTTTTAACTCCTTCTATTCTAAACATTTTAAGAGCTTCAACAAGTTTCGTAATAGCTCCATATCTATCGGAACTTATTGCTATAACCTTAGCTATCATGGGGTCATAGAAAGGTGGTATGAAAGTCCCAGGCTCAAGCATATGGTCAATCCTTATGCCTTCAATATTTGGAAACTCAACATAACTTACTGTACCTGGCGATGGCATTCCTTTCTCAAAATCTTCAGCATATATTCTAACCTCTATCGCATGGCCATTGAATTTATATACGTTACTCTTTATTTCGAGCTCTCTTCCTTCAGCTATCCTTATCTGCTGTTCAACTATATCAATACCTGTAACCATTTCCGTAACGGGGTGCTCTACCTGTATTCTCTTATTAACCTCAATAAGATAGAAGTTTCCATTACAATCTCTAAGGAATTCCATGGTTCCAGCATTTACATAACCAATATGCTTCATAAATTTAATAGCATATTCATAAAGTCTCTCGCGATCTTCGTGGGTGACGATAGGTGATGGAGCTTCTTCAACAACCTTCTGGTATCTTCGTTGAATACTACATTCTCTCTCTCCTAGAGCAACGATATTCCCGTGGATGTCGGCTAAAATCTGTAGCTCTATATGACGTGCATACGGAATATATTTCTCCACATACACTTTGTTAGATCTGAATGACGATTTCATTTCTTCAACAGCTATATCGAATAACTTCTCTAATTGTTCTAGACTATTAACTAGTCTTATACCTCTACCACCACCTCCTCTATCGGCTTTTATGAATATGGGATAACCTATCTCTTCAGCTATTCTTTTTGCTTGGGCCATATCTACAGGTTCTAATGATCCAGGAACCACTGGTATATTGAGTTTATAAGCAATTGCTCTAACCATGGATTTTGATTCCAACAGCTCTATAACTTTAGATGGTGGTCCTATCCAGACTATGCCGCTATCTTCAACCGCTTTAGCAAATATAGAGGTCTCTGAAAGAAATCCATAGCCAGGGTGGATAGCTGAAGCATTACTCTTTTTAGCTATTGAGATAATCTTATCTACATCAAGATATGAGTAAGGATCAGAGCCAAGAAAATAAACTTCATCAGCTAATTTAGTGTGCATAGCATTTGAATCTGGTTTTGTGTAAATAGCCACCGTTTTTATTCCAAGTTTTCGACACGTTCTTATAATTCTGATAGCTATTTCTCCTCTATTAGCTATCAACAGTTTTTCTATTCTATTCATTAAAATTACCCTATACACATATGCGTTGAGCCGAATAAATAAAGCTATCTACATTATAACTTCTACAGCTCTAGTACAGTACAAGGCGATGGTACGAAAATCTGCATCTCTTCGATATTTTCAAAAAGACTTAGATCTATAGGTAATGGCAATCTGTAAAAGTGTATAGGAACAAGGATCTTGATACCGGCTTTGGAAGCTAAATGTATGGCATCTCTATAGCTACTATGCCCATAATTATGCACAACATCACTATAACTAGAGACCTCATGTATAAGGACATCACAGTTCTTAACAAAATCTATCAATAGCGGGTTATAGATGGTATCACCACTAAAAGCTATGCATTTATTGTCAACATTTACTTTAATGGAAATAGCTTGAACAGTATGCAGAGCTTCTATAGAGTTCAGTACAAACTGGTAACGATGTACACTATCTCCTGGTCGAATTTCCGTAAACTTTACATAATCAACAAGATACCCCATACCAACACTGTTGAAGAGCATCTTTAGAGACTCTATAACATCATATATAGATATTATTTCTATATTCTTTCTACCTTTATGAAGAGCCATCAAGACTAATGTGGGTATACCTAGGATATGGTCACCATGTTTATGTGTGATAGCAATTAAATCTATGTCTGTGATGTCATAGCCGCATTGTCTTAAAGATCTGTAAGTACCTTCACCAGCCTCGATGAGAATTCTTTTATCTCCGGATTCAATAATTAATGAAGTGTATCCTAGGAACGGCTCTGAAATCCATCCACCTACACCTAAAAACACTACATGTACCACTTATCACCACCTATGATGAAACCTTAGATAATATTTCTAAACCAATTTCAGTTATCATGTATAAGATTCTTCTACCGTCTTTACCAATAACCTTTACTAAACCCAGATTCTCTAGGTATTTTACATGATGATATAGTGTTTGAAGAGTTAGTACGTATCCTCTTTTCCTAAGTTCTCTCCATATACCATACATATGGATTTCGCCTAATTCATAGAGAATCCTAAGGATTTCTCTTCGGATTTCATTTATATAAATATCTTCTCTCTTTATTAGGTATCTAATATCATTCTTTATGTTTGTATTATTTGAAAGAATTCTATACAGTACGTAAGGATCTTTCGATGGACTACCACTAAGTACCGTAACGACTCTCTCATTGACACTAATAACGCCGTTCTCAATTGCCTTAACCACACCTGCTAAACTAGCTACACCTACAGGATCTACAAATACCCCTTCTTCAGTAATAAGCATGTATAAGGCTCTAAGTATATCGTTCTCGTCAACTTCCACCATAATACCCATATTCAAGATCCTTTGAATAAGTTTTGAAGCTAACGGTTTTTCAATAGCTAGTTCAGATAACATAGTCTTCGACATCTCATCAAGCAAGCTTTCTTCATTAATGTATCTTACTTTGGTTAGGAGTATCTTTGGCGATTCAATACATAAATTCTCGCTAACTTCATTAACACCTTTGTATATGGCTGATGCTAGAACACCATCGCCTACAGGTATTGAAATCCAATCAACATCATCTTTAAGTATAGATAGAATTTCAAACACAATGGTTCTATAGCCATCGATAACTGTTGGTGAAAGTGGTATGGATAGATAATGATTTTTCTGAGTAGACTGTTTTATAGCCTTATCTAGGGCTTTACCATAGTTCTCGGTAAAGACTATTGATGTATTTGTTAGGGCAAGTCTATATACTTTCCAAGATTCAATGTTTCTAGGTATGAAATGTGATGTTTCTATGCCTCGTACACATGCATATGAGGCTATAGAGATAGAGTAGTCGCCAGGCGAGGCTGTAACTAATGATTTGAATTTATTTTCATATGCAAATTGTACATCAACGGCAGCTCCGCGATCAATAAACGTATTATTTGGGTTAAGCGATTCATTCTTTATGTAAATCTTAATGCCTAGTTTCTCACACATGTTCTTGGCTTCTATTAAAGGAGTCCATCCCTCTCCTAGACTTACACCAGCATCTCTTGTTGGTAATAAGCGACGATAACTCCATACACCTTCTACAAACAGATTGAGAGCACTATCAAGGTATTCCCTGAATTTCTCTCTACCGATATCGTATACGAAAAATAAAGGAGAACCACAGCCTCTACATAACTTCAATATAATATTATCATATTCTTTTCCGCATATAGAGCAAACAAGGTTAAGCATACTGTTGATACCCTCTTGATACTGAGTAGGAAATCTTATAAATGGTTTAACTAAAATGAATTTAGTGAGGCAAAAAATCTCTGCAGATGTTCTTATATAGATAATCTATGCATTCTTTCTTAGTATACAGGATAACTGATGACTCCTTTAATGCAACTTACTCACTTGATACCTAGATAACCAGTTAGATTAAATCTTTTCAGATCTCCTTTAGATTCTAAACTCAACAACTTCTTCTTCAGTCCGTCAGCTCTCTTTCCCATAACAGTATAGCCACCAATACTTCTTATACCGATTACCCTATGACATGGTATGATAATAGGCTTAGTATTTTCCATCAATATCTTGCCAACAAGTCTAGGAGATATTTTAAGCGCTTTAGCTATATCGCCATAGGTTATACCATAACCTATAGGAATAAGCTGAACCAATATGTATACCAGTTCCTTTAAATCACTATAGTCTGCTTTACGGATATGAATACTTCCTTTTTTGAGCTCTATTACGTGAAAAGACATAAGGTTACACTACATCATCTATAATAAATTTACCGTTCTTGTATACCAGATCTCCATCAACATAAACTAGGCCATCCTTCATATCCTTTATCATGTCCCAATGTATGGCAGATACATTTCTTCCACCAGTTCTTAAGTAAGCAGAACCTAGTGCGATGTGAATTGTTCCACCAATTTTTTCATCAAACAGTATCTGTTTGGTGAATCTATCTATACTATAATTTAAACCAAATGCTAGTTCCCCTATTTTCTTTGCACCCTCATCTACTTCTAGAATCTTCTTTAAGAATTCATCTCCCTTCACAGCATAAGCATCAATAACATTACCATTCCTAAACCTTAGTCTTATTCCTTCAACTTCTACGCCACCATAAATAGCAGGATACGTGAAGGTTATATATCCTTCGGCACTATCTTCATGAGGAGCTGTGAATACCTCTCCTCCAGGCATATTGTTTTTACCGTCGTCGTTAATCCACGTTCTACCTCCAACTTTAACAACTAGATCAGTATCTTTAGATACGAATCTAAGTTCATCAACTCTAGAGAGAAGCTTTATCACCTTATTTTGATTATTTGCTTGTTCAATCCATGCTTTAACCGGGTCTTCTTCATAAAGTTTAACAGCTTTAATAACAAATTCCTCAAATTCTATGATACCCATGCCTGCTTCTTGAGCCATAGCTTTTGTTGGATAAGCCGCTACAACCCATCTAAGTTCTCCACTAGCTTCTCTATTCATAAATATCTGTTTAAGTTCTTTAAGTGCTTTTTCTCTAATCTTCCTTCTCTCAGGATCGATGTTCATTAAAGGCTTAGTATGTGTTGGTGAAAGTATTGATATTCTTACATCGATATTTTCCATAATGAACTTATCTATAGGTGATGAATATTCTAGAAGTTCCGTAGGTGCATACTTATAGAATATCTCAGACATTGTATCATCGCTAAGTAAAAACCTAGGATGGGCTCCACGTTTAATTGCCTCTTTATACAACTCAATAACTAGGGGATAAGCCTCTACAGACGATATTATCACAACCTCGTCCAGTTTCCCGATATTCACACAATAATCAACTATAAGTTTCGCATATTTATTCCACATATCGATCACGTTCAACATATTTTTAGTTTCTTGGAGAAATATAAATGAAGTAGATCCTCATTTAATGAATACGTAGGATAATAGACATGGGAAAAATACTCAGACTCATAGAGGAGAAGAAACGAATATCTGCCAAATTAAGTGAACTATTAAGTAGGGAGTCTATAGAGAGAGCTGAAAGAGATCATCATAGCAAGAGGATGCCTAGACCTTGTGGAATAACAATTCATACAGGTATTGGTTGTAGTTATGTTTGCTCCTATTGCTATATATATGACATGGGTTTACCGGTAAAGGTTGAACCATACCCCCTAGAACCCCTGGAGATGGTATATTCTCTATCTATAAATCCCTACGTTATACCTCAAAAAACGTTTGTTGCATATGGATCGGTAACAGAACCATTTTTACCTAAAACAAAAAATCTCGCGCTAGCTTATATAGAGAACGTGTATAAATGGCTCTCACTGCCATCACAAGTATCAACTAAGTGTGTTATAGATGAAGCTCTAGCTAGGGGATTAAAACATGCTGAACCTTGTATAAGTATATTGGTTACATTAACTACCATAGGTAAGTCAAAGATCTTAGAGACTCGTGCTCCAGAACCTATGAATAGACTCAACGGTGTAGCAGTAGCCTCGCGAGCAGGGTTATCTGTTTATCTGTTTATTAGACCTATCATACCAGGGGTTACAGACAAAGAAATAGATAAAATAATAGAACTAGGTGTAGAACACAGAATTCGAGGAGTAGTTTGTGGTTCATTAAGAGTAACGCAACAGATCCTCCATAGATTGAAGAATAAGGGTATAGATATAAGCGAGATAACTATGAGGCTTCCTAAAACACCTAAAACCATGTCTCAGCAGATCTCTATAAAGGTAGACGATATTGTTAGCATTATCGAGAAAAAAGCTCGAGATTATGGTGCAAAATTCTTTAGGACGGCGTGTATGGCTAACGTAGATTCGCATAACGATTATTGTTTCATGTGTTCTCTAGGTCCTTGTGGAAATAGTAGAAAGAGATATGATGTTAACCATAACGATATTGCTGAATACTTAGATTTTATAGGATTGAAGTACAAGTGTATAGATATTAGAAATGATCACATAATTGTAGAAGGGCTTAGAGGATCAACAAAGGTATTTGCTATTGCTAAGCTAACAATATCCTATACATCAAGGACAATGGTTAAAATGGTCCCTATGAATTAGAATCTGATTTTAGGGTGTGCAACTGTTTTAGTGTGCTAGGTTTTTGTAGGTCTCTCTAGGATGCCTAGAGCTCTTGATGCGATCAGATTGGACAAGGTTTATAAACCCTAGGTGCTTAAAAGGTTTTGGTGACCCTGGGTTTCCGAGACCCATGGCAGACCGTGGGGAGGGGGCTCAGGGAAACCGTGATGACCCGCCCTAGGAAAACCTACAAAAACCTAGAGCGGGAAACGGTTCTTCTATATCTTGCTAAACTAGATGAACATAGACAGTCTCTTAAGTACTTGAGTATAAAGTTTTCAATGAATGAAGTATTCTGTACTGATATGAATTCTGATTCAGGTCTGAGATTTATATCATATGATGATAGATATGTAGCTCTATTTATGACTATTTCGATATTGCTTGCCTCTGAATTACACAGATATATATGATCAAATTCTCTTGCATTATTCATGATCTCCAAGTAAGAAATAAAGAAGCTTCTATAGCTTATGCCACATTTTCTTGCATCATATATAGATGGTGCTGAAGTTGCGATGAACATTCTAAAGTTATCGTTATGATGTGCTTTATCAATTAATTGGTTAATAACAGATATAGAAAATTCGTTAATACATGGTAAAACCAGTATAAGTTCAGTAATCTCCTCTACAGCTTCTGACAATTCTTTAACGATTTCACGAAAGCGTTTAGATTTTATGGTTAAACCTTTGGAGGTTCTTAGAGAGTTTGTATATCTAAGTGCTTCTGTCATTAATATGTTTGAAGGGATTACTGCGCACTGGAACATAACATTATTTCTAGATCCTTCTATAAACTCAAAATACTTAACCATATCACCAAAAATAATAGAATAGGCTATCTCAACATCTATACATTCAGAATAGAATAACACATATTCGGGATCCATATGTATAAGGTACTTAATCCTATATGGATATTCTCTACACATAGACGATATTTGTGTACATACATGTGAATCGATATGTACTTCAATAAAGCTCTTAATATCACCATTGATAACTTTTGAAAGAGCTGAATAAGCTTCAAATGGTATTACCTTTAATTCGGTTAGATCCTCTACTATATCTTTTTGTGACACTATTTTTGGCATATAATGTTTCTTTATACTCATTTTAGGATTGTGAAACAGTCTCGTGATGGGTTCTAAGTACTTTAACATTTTTCTCATCTTATTGATTTCTATGCTTATATAAAACTATTACTACAGACACTAACTGTAGTTTAATGATGTGTTAGTAAAGCATAAATTTTTATAATCTCTTTTAATTTAAAGTATGAATTCATATGCAAGACTTGTCGACAGGTAAATGATGATGTTTAAGAATGTATTGACGAGGTTTAGGAACAAGAAGCCTACAGAAATAAGTGTTGATAGAGAGATTTTGTTATACATTTACAAGATGCTTTACGATATGAGGCTAGATTTAGTTGAGTGTTTCTACAATATCAAGAATAGAAGGCTTAGGGAACTTTACGATGGTTTTGCACTTATGATGATAAAATTAGATAAGACAATACAGTTCTTAAGGAGAGTACTTAATGAAGACCTCTATGCCAAATATGATAAACTGAGTAGCAATGAAATTAATGAAATCATGACTAAGCTACCTGTAGAGGTATCTATATCTCTAAGAAGTCTTGTTCAAAACATTAAGTTGTTGAAGGAGTTTTCAGTTATAGCAGCATCTCCGTACATCAATACAATAATAAAGAGTATTAACGAAATAATTGATGATATAGCTAAATACTTAGATCGAGTTGTACATTAAGTCATATGTATGTTAACAATATTAACACCCTAACTGGATAATATCGAAGATAAGGTATAACTATAGCTGTAAAATTGATATCTATATCATACTTTGTGTAACCTAGATGATTAGCTAAAGCCTACGTCTACATGTATGTTTGATAAAGAGTTCGCTTAAACTATGGATACCATAAACAAATATAACCTCATAAAGACTGTCAATAATTAAATCTATACATGTATGATAACTGTAGGCTCTATTATCACAAATTACTATAGCTATGTCTATGGCTACCACCTTACAAATATCTGGAGCATACAGTAGCTTTCTACCCATATAACTTAACTCGTTATATATTGGCGATTATAGTTTCATTTTACATAACTATATACATTTAATAATTAAAACTCTACATCTAGTAAATGTTGTTGTATAAGACATTGTCATATGTCTATCTATTAGGGTATCTAGTCAACTAAAGCTATTTAGTTCCACACCTATATGCAAATGAAAAACTACAAATTCTCTATATCGTATATTAGGAGAAATTGATTAAGAGATACGGGTAGCGGCCAGTTATGTGTTATATGCATAGGTTTGACCTGTATTGGTTACCAATTGTATGAGGTTACCACTGTAACTTCCTTGGTACTGGTAAGCTCTATTGAGCTCACCTTAATAATCACTCCTTTATCTCCTTGTAGTTATTGATAGTGGTCTCGGTAGAGCCGTAAATGTCTATTATGTGCCTCTGACTTCTGCAGTACTTCATACATGAACAATTTAGCTAGTGATGTAGTGCACAGTGTAATAGAGGAACTCTACGGTTATGTTGATGGTGAACAGAGGTTCTACTACAATTTTCTATATTTCTATATATATATTTCCAAGGATCTTAATCATAGAGATATCCAATAATCTAGAGTGGTTTCGTTTATGGTACTTGTTAGAGAAATGTATCATGTTGTTATCGAGCTATATATGTCATGCCAGTACGGGCTGAGACATCAGTTAAAAGCAATGATCTTACTAGTTGGATTGAGAGAACTATTGTCTTCTCTCCATGCGATGGGGTGGTTACTTCTTGATGAAGTAGCTGTAGAAAGAGGGTAGGCAAATGTAAATTATTCGTAATATCTACTAGCTGTGATAGCAGATGAATGTGTATTATGTATTATAGAGAGTGATTGGAAAGAGGAATTCCCGATAATCAGGAAAACAGTTCTATTTCTAACAGAAGACAAAAGTCAGGAAATACGCATATAGTGTATGATAAAGCTGTACTAATGTATAGAGGATGTGTATATTCTATCGAGGAAGAAGATATCTTCAGTTACAAAGATATTACGGAGAAAATAAAGTCTTGTTCAACAAGTAGCCAGATCTAAATAAAATATCAACCAAGTTAATGGTTTGGACAAAGACGCTAGAGCCTCCATACCGAAAAAATGGTGCCAATAGAAGCATTATCCGTGTAACAAATATCGATACTAATATCAAGCTATATAGGAGAAAAATATTTATTCAGTATGAGGTTTACTGCGTTAGGCTAATAACTAGTCGATAAAAACAGTATGATGATATGTAGCTCGCACTGAGCATCTTGTGATGTGGTCGGCACCCACTGAATTCACGTGTAGTACATTCCTGAACCCTTATAGCAGGCTTCATAGATACATGGTTTATAGAAAAAGATATAGTTATTTAAGACTAATTTTAAGCATACTTATTAATTTTAAATTGACAACAGGTTTTGTTAGGCCTATATGAACTTAACGACATGAAGTTAGTTCTTTTAACTTCTTAGTTTTGTCATAGTTTCTTAACGTCGTGTAGCATTGAATATGTATTTACATTATTTCATTAATGAAGTGGTACCGTCATATCCATATTATCTCTAATCAAAGTTCTTGATACTTAAGGTCGTAACACTATTTGCATCTATGCAAAAATTTCGTTAGAGCGTCAGAGAATCTTTTTTCAAATAGGTTATATAGTGCCTTTATTCTCCTATTGTTTTTTAAGTAATTGGGATACAATAGAGGTAACCCTGAAATTATAGGATACCAGCTACAGCAATGAGGGCATAGTACGAGACCCCATATTATGTCTATTGTAAGACATAATTTACAGTCAACCATTGTTTTTGCTTCGACATTCGTTAGAAAAGCTTTCTTTAATCCACAGTAAGTTCTGCAAAAAGGTATCGAAATTTCTATAGTCTTTTTGCTCACTGTTTGAGTTTCAAACGAAATTACCTCTAATGGATAAAATCTACAGTTAGGGCATATTATTATGTCTATTGTTGCATACCTCATAAGCTTAATACCCGTATTCTAAAACATTTATTGTATATTTTATCTATATAGTATCCAATTATCTGAGTATTTTCATTCTTTAAATGTTCAAATGCATATGTGCTTTCTATATCGGGTCTATAGGCCGCTATGTGAAATTCTTTAAGAATCTATTTGATACTTGCATAACCTGGATCATGTGCAAATACTTCTATTTTTAACCTCAATATCATTAACATACATATTTTCATTTGCTTAACCAATAATTCTGTGTTTAATCGGGGTCTATTTCTCCAAATAATCTTTTTGTTTGTTTAAGTATCTCTGTTAAATCGACAGCTACATCTGTTGAAGGTTCAGTTAAAAACATAAGTTATATAGCTCCAGTTACCCAGGAAACACTTGGATGATACCCTATACCCTATATATCATCTTTTACTTCATCATCTATTAATGTAGGTATTATAACCTCACACATCTTGTTTCCGGTTTGAGGAGCGAAGTAATCCAGGGCTTAATGCTCTATAGATCTATCATTAGTTCAATACATTCTGATTTAGGTCCACCAATGTACTATGGCTCTCTAGTTAGCCAGATGTCATAAGCTATGTTTGTTGTTGATCTAGTTTACCTAATAATAAATCTTGTGTACATAATAACTTTCTTTAAGTTAATGTATGTATTGTTTCAGGAACAAGCACAAGTTCTATAGGTCTAGAAGTGTGGTTTAGAGAGTCTTTACAATACATCGCACCATTCAAAAACATGGGAAGAACAGTATCCATCAACTTATTTCTAAAGAAGTGCTATCTTCTAGGCATATCCTTTACAAGGATGTACATCTTTTCTCTAGTAACAGCTCCTAGGACTTTGACTATCTCTTCAAGTATAGCTGATTTATATGTTCTCGTGTTTGTTTTTAGTGGCGCCGATAAGCATGAGAATATCGAGAAGCCCTAGAATACCGTAATCAAGGAAATTGATGAAGTGATTACAAGGATACTTGAATTACCAAAGGAAATGGCTGAAACCGTGAAACTCTCTAAAACCATGACTAAGATGGAGACTCTGCTATGAACATCTGTCAGCAAGTGTTGTACAACTTGCTCCACAGAAAAACTGTTGCAACACGGTGCATGGAGGCATAGCAAAAACTACATCACGCTCTTAGATGGCTCTAAGCTCTTAAAGCTCTTGTCCACCGTGAAAGAACAGAGTGGGGCAATGATTTGTGCTTGAGCCTAGATAGCACCTAATTGACTGCGTCGTTAAAGCTTTTTTGGCTTGCGGGTACTGAGGAACTTGTACTGTTTCTTGTACTTATTGATTTTTAAGATAGTTTAGAAACAATTTTAAATACTAGTTCATATGTTTCAACTAGGTTTTGTAGACTTATCCTTGGTTTCTCTAGTTTATTATCTCTATTTCTAGTCTCTATATAGCTTACAACATCCTTTATCTCCTCATAGTAAACATCTACATCTTGGAAAAAGTTTTCATTGAATTTTAACGATACCCCATCACTAATACCTTGTTTTTTATTTACCAAAAACTCTATTCTATAATAATCTCTAAGTTCTCCTTCAATACTCCATACACCTTTATTATAGTATAGAATTAGGTTAAACGAGTTTCTATTCCCTCTAACATTAAAATCTCTAGGAGGTCCTAGATAATATATAGGTAAATCTATGAAGTGAATCCCTGTATCTAGTATTAATCCAACATCTGGATCTGAAGGAGAGTATATCTTCATATCTATCTCGAAATTAGAACTTGACTCGATTTCCTTCTTTATCAAAGCATAGAAGTTTGAGTACCTTAACTGATGACCTACAAAAATATCTCCACTAATTTCGATAATCTTTTGAAATTGCTCTAAAGTCTCGGTAATAGGCTTCTCAATAAAATAACCAACTTTTTTCCCATAATACTCATAAGTCTCTAAAAAGATTTGGTAATGAGTTTTTATCGGTGTCGCTATCACAATCATATCAATAGTGTGACCAAGAACATTATCCACATAATTATCACATTTCTCCTTAACTATATCATACTGAATTACATCAACACCCAATTTTCTGAGATTTGCAGAATGTATTCTACCCATATACCCACAACCAATAACTAAAACCCTCATCTAAGCCACCTAAACAAACTAACCATATCCTATATCAAAAATTATTTATAAGTTCAACACAATACTCTGTAAAGATTTCTATTCATAATAATTGATATGTTTCTCTGGAATGTCGAGAAATTTCCTAGAAGTTTTATCGTGTACATCGAATGTTCTATATTATACTATGGGAGTTTGGTGTAGAAGATCTCATGGCTTATCTCTAAAAACTCGTAGAAAATAACGTAGTTGTCGTATTATACGGAATCTAACTTGCCATTGATTTTCTCCTCAATAACAACATTATCACTAAATAATAATTCTATCTCAGAATACAATAAAACTTCTTTACGATAAGATACAAGATATAAAGGTAATCCCTTAATTTTTGGGTAATGAATAATATCATTAGTAGAGCTCAATCATATCTCCAATGCTAGCTCTATACCCTAGGGTATCTGCACAGAGAGCGCATATCTTTATTTATATACTGTATTCTTAGTCTTGAAGTCAGGTTTATGCTATTCAAATGGATCCATATATACGAAGCTGTTCTGTCGATGATTTCTGAAAAGGCTATTAGTATCCACATGATTATAGCGTTTAAACCTGCTGTTAGTGCTAGTACCCAGTCTACTCTAAATCCTTATGACCTAGGATTTAACTATGTTTAGCATCGTTGAGATTTTGTTATAACCTGGGCTTCTTCTGAAAGACATACATAGGAATAGTACCTTTTCTTGTAACAGATATTACTTGTAGCCGATATCTTTATACCTATGATTGTAAGATGTTAGCTTATAGCACTATAGTGTAGTTATAGAAGATTTTACTGTGTTATATTCTTGTCGTAGTTATCTGTTGGTTATAGTGTATACATATTCTATAGCTGTATATGCTAGCTAGATTGCGTAGTATTAGTTATTCGAGGTGCTCTATAGTACTCTATACCAGGGTCTGGCTTTATTGTAGACAAGCCATATAATTGACATACTTTGTAGTATAACTTAGATGGTGAAAATAGGTATGATGTTTAGATCTATTAGAGCAAGATCAAAAATGGTTTTGTTGTTGACCTTGGTGATAATACTGATATCTGCTTATGGTGTAACCTATACCTATAGCCAGAGATACTATGTTGTTACAGATACCTCTACCAAGGGACTGGGTAGTAGCTCTAGCCTTAGCTGTATACGCCTAGGCTTCATAGCTAGGAATATAATCTTGCTAATAGGAGATGGAATGGGGTATAGCCATATCTATGCTACACATCTCGTCTATAGAGCTCTAAACATTACTACTCAATTCAACACTATTGGTATTGCCTTTACGAATGCCCAAGACAACACAGTACCTGATTCAGCTGGAGCAGGAACAGCTCTTGCAACAGGGTTTAAGACCTTAAACCGCATAATATTAATGATCGAGGTAGACAGTAGAGAAATCCCTGTTATGACTGTTCTAGAGCTTGCAAAAAGCTAGGCATGTCTGTAGGTGTTGTTACAACAACAAGAGTTACTCATGCTACACCAGCTGTTTTTACAGCTCATGCACCTCATAGGGATATGGAGCAAGAGATAGTTCTACAGCAGATAGCTCTAGAGGTTGATGCAATACTTGGTGGAGGTAGGAGATTCTATACATCCGAATTAGTATCAGAGGCTAGACGTAGAGGGTATACCGTAGTATTCAACAGATCATCACCTTTAAGAGTTGACTCAGCTAAAACTAGGAGGTTGCTAGGACTTTTTGCAGATAGTCACATACCTTATGTCCTTGATAGGGATAGCGAAACCCCAAGCCTAGTTGAGATGACAGCTAAAGCTATAGAGATACTAGATAAAAATCCTTGTGGATTCTTCCTAATGATTGAAGGTGGTAGAATTGATCATGCAGCACATGCAAACGATATAGCATCTGTTATTGCTGAAACAAAAGAATTTGACGATGTAGTTGGGTTTGTCACACTCTATGCAAGATCTAGAGGAGATACCTTAGTGATCGTGACATCAGATCATGAAACAGGTGGGCTAACCATAGGCCTAGGGGTCGAGATACCAACAAATATAAGGTACGTGTTATCGGTTAAAGCTAGTGTAGAGAAAATAGCCAACGAGGTTAGGGGTAGATCGGCCCAAGAGGTTAAAACCATTATCTATAGATATATCAGGTGTAAATATATCAGATTCAGAGGCATCAGAAATCCTAACCAACCCAAGAGTCGTAGGTAGAGTTGTAAGTAGATACTTCGGTATACTATGGTCTTCAACAGATCATACAGAAGAACCTGTACCGGTCTTTGCATATGGGTCTAGCGCAGAGCTTTTCCAAGGGGTATACCACCAAACATATATAGCAAAAACAATAACAAAATTGCTAGTCCTAGGAGAAAAGGTATCTGCACTATATACACCAGCTAGAGCTCCAACAAAAGGTGATATAAATGGCAATGGTATTTGCGATGTAAGCGACGTAGTTTTGGCAATAAACTTTGCTGGTCATTACGTTTTAACGAAAACACGGCTATAGCCGATATCAATCTAAACGGTGTTATAGATCTAGAGGATGTGTATATCCTTGCTAAACAGATAACAAAAACATGTAGAATTCTCTATATAGCCTAGGATTTTTTAACACACTCTTTACAAAGATGAAAGTAGAAGTTTTCAATGAAATAAATTCAATATATTCTATCTATGTGTTTTAACAATCATATTATTACTAAGATAAGTAATAGAAATTGGTCTCAGCTTCTTTAAGTGATGGACATTTAGAATCTTTTTCACTTATAGTAATGTTTTCTTTAATTGGCCAGTTTATTCCTATTTCTGGATCATTCCAGTATATGCATCTCTCGTGTTGTGGACTATATTCCTTTGTTACAAGGTAGAGGAAATATGTTTCTTCAAGTGCTTGAAAACCATGCGCAAATCCTGGTGGTATCCAAAGTGCGTTCCCTGGCTCTAGTATTACACCTACATATTTTCCAAACCAAGGAGATCCTCTTCTAATATCAACGGCAACATCATATACTTTTCCAGTAATAACATATACGAGTTTTCCTTGCTCCATAGGCTTAAGCTGATAATGAAGGCCTCTTACAACCCCTTTCTTCGAAAAACTTAGATTAACTTGGACAAAATCATAGGGAACATCATTAGCTAGAAAATCAGTTCTCTTATACAGTTCAGCAAAGAACCCTCTTATATCCAAGAACCTTATATATTCAATTAATACTATATTTGGTATCTCAAGATGTTTAAATAACTTAAAGGGCATGTTATTTACCTTTTTGTAGTTCTAGCCATTCATTGTACACTACATCTAGGGAATGGCTGAGAGTATAAAAATCTATTTTTATTAATGTTCTAGCTTTTGAGGTCTCAAGGCTTGAATCTCTTGGTCTTCTAGCTAAGAATTTTATCTCTCTCATATATATTGGCTCTATCAAAGATATGTCGAAATTAAATTTATTTGCTATAGCTATAGCAAAGTCGTATCTATTGATTTTTTCCCCAGCTACATGAAAAACACCTATGTATCTCTTTTCAATGATTTCTCTAATAGCTTTAGCTAATAAGGTGTTTAATGTTGGTGATAACCATTGATCAATTAGGGCTTTAACCCTAATTCCTTGACTAAGAGACTCAATTACATGTCTAGCGAAGTTCTTTCTTCCCATACCGAAGCCATATATGTGGCTAGTTCTAATGATTGAATAGTTGTGCGTAGCTGAGTTAACTATATTTTCTGCTACAAGTTTTGTCAACCCATAGAAGTTGATCGGATTTGGCACATCTTCTTCTCTATACATACCCTTCTCTCCATCAAATACATAATCTGTGGACAAATATAGAATATAGCTTCCAAACTTCCCCACCTTTTTAGCTATTGCATGAGTAGCTTCAACATTTATCCTCCAAGCTAATCTTTTATCAGTTTCACATTTATCTACATCACCTAAAGCAGCTGTATGAATAACTACATCAGGTTTTACTTCATTGAATATTTCTGCTATTTTGTCTAAGTCATTGACAAAATCAAGTTTAATTCTTAAGACGTTTTCTGTTGGAGGAATTTCATGTGAATAGAATTGCGCATATACTTTGTACCCAGCTCTAGCAAGTTCTAGCATAATTTTGCATCCTGGTGTGCTAGAAGCACCCGTAACAAAGACCTTCATATAAGATCCACCTTTGCACCTATAGATTTAATAAGCCCTTTACTAATAAGCTCGTACCACCAATCAATTACACGAGTCCACGGTTCGTAGCTCAATATCCCCTCATGAAGAGCTTTACATATTTCTCTAGCACCATCAGCTACAGTATATCTACAAGTAAAGCCGAGAACTCTTTTAATTTTAGAGAAATCAACTACATATGAACGAGTATCAAGTTCTCCGTAAAACTCTATATTAGGTTCTTTATTTAATGCTCTGAATATTTCGTAAGCAATATCTAGAACACGGTAATTTTGTTCATTACTACCAACATTGAAAATCTCGTTGCACACAATATCGTGTGGAGCTTCTAGAACACCTATAATAGCATTGACGACATCTTTAACATGCACAACAGGTCTTTTCTGAGTACCAGGTCTACCAACTCTTATCTTGCCGTATTTGTATAACGTCAAAGTCATAGCGTTTACAACTAAATCAAATCTCATTTTAGGGGAATAACCATAAACTGTAGCCAATCTTAAAATGGTTTTACATAATCCGTTTATTTTTTGCATCTCTTGCTCTGCCATATACTTAGTCTTAGCGTAATTCTCTAGAGGATTTGGTGAAGATGTTTCATTAACTACATTGTCTTGAAAGCCATATACACTACATGTAGATGTAAAAATGTATCTCTTAGCACCTTTCTTTGTAGCTAGCTTTGCTGTTCTTGTAGCAGCTAAATAGTTTATCTCATAGAATATATTTTCATCGATTTTGTTAAGAGGATCAGGTTGGGAAATAGCGGCTAAATCGATAACAACATCGTGACCTATCATTAAGTCAGGGCTATAGGTTCTAACATCAGCTTCAATAATTTTTAACCTTTTTTCCCCTATGATGTCTTCAAGACCTTTATCGCCAAATAACATTAAGTCTAATACTGTTACTTCATAGCCTTTTTGCAGTAATTCTCTCACTAAAATGGAACCTATATATCCAGCGCCACCTGTTACAAATATACGCATATAGATATCCTCTCTGTTTATTTCTTCTATTTCTTCTACAAATATACTTTGCTGTAATCTGAAATCACTAGCTTTATATCTCCACGGATTTCTTTTGAACATAAAATACTGCTATAGCTACCAACAACACTATCTATAAGCCTAGCTCTATTAATATCTATTTCGCTAAAATCCATTATTAAGGATCTCATTACAGAACCAGAGGTAATTTTAGAAGCTTGTTCTATAGATGTATAGTGTTCTACTGTAGCGTTTTTCTCTATAACTACATTACTACCTATATAAGCCGGACCATAGACTGTACCTCTTACAACAGCATTTTTATCGACAACAACTCTACCTTTTATTTCACCCTCGACTTCGCCTTTAATTCCAGGCTTTGCTTTATCTAATAATAGGTATACTGCATCAAGGAGACCTTCGTATGTTCCAACATCTTTCCACCAACCTGAGACTATAGAATATGTAACTTTGTATCCTCTATCAATAAACCATTGTATAAGCTCTGTTATCTCGTATTCACCACGCCAAGAAGGTTTCAAAGTCTTAAAAGCTTTTTCAACAAGGTCTGGATCTCTAAACATATAAACACCTACAACAGCCATATTAGATATTGGTTCCCTCGGCTTCTCTATAAGTTTAACAATTTTATTATCTCTTAGAACAGCTACACCAAAATGACTAGGGTTCTTAACCTTTGTTAGAAGAATATGAACATCGCTACCTTCTTCACGCCATAGTGTAACATATTTAGCTATTCCATCGCTTAAAATATTATCTCCTAGATATACTATGAACCCACAATTAAGAAAATTATCCTCAATACCTCTATAAATTGCGTGTGCAATCCCAAGTCTTTTCTCTTGAATAATATACGTTATCCTTACACCAAGTTTTGAGCCATCACTTAAAACATCTTTAATCATATCACCAAAATAACCTACAACTAAACCTATATCCCGTATGTTTATCGAGACAAGATCTTCTATAGGATACTGAACCATAGGTTTACCAAGCAATGGTATAAGATGTTTAGGTCTAGAAAACGTAAAAGGTCTTAACCTTGAACCTTCACCTGCAGCAAGAATCATACCCTTCATGATGGTCGCCTCTTATTTTAGTTACATCTTATCAAAAATCACCTAAATTTATTTAAATTTTAATAACATCTGAATGATAAAATTGATTTAGGATCTAGTTTAATAAAATCTTAGAACAAAAATAGACAAGTATATCAGGATAATATGCATTTAAAACAACTTATGTTAATTTTAGCTAAACTTATTGAATTACAATCCTAGGTATTTATGTTAATATAGGGAAGTTCTCAGGTTATAGAGGTAATCCATTTCATCATCAAATAGGCTAGGTTTTATTAAGCTTTACATGAACCAATGAGGAGGACACGAAATATAATTACTCTACAATATAGTTAGAGATTTGTTTCTCGAATTCTTTTGTCACAATTTTTACGAAAAACCTCCTAGCGGCGATAGACCCTACACCTAAAGTATAAGGAAAGATAATTCGTGTAGATATCGGTAACAAAGGTGTTTTATAGATATCTATGGGCTTTCCCATGTTTTTAATTATCTCTATACCCATTTTAATTCCATGTGCATAACCTTTGTAAATAGCCCAAATTAATTCCCTATATGGATAAGATTGACTTCTCTTAACCTTAGATAAAACTGTAATATATAAACCTAGTATTACCCTACCAAAAATTAGATATATGAAATAAGGTCCTCGTATAAACTCCTTGAACCTACTATTACATATCTCATTTGTAGCATAAAATCCTCTAGTAGAGTAATAGAGTTTTTTAGGAGAAATCATACCAAAAGTAGAGGACCTTCTATGATATGCTACAGGAATTGGACAATTCACAACCTTGAATCCTGCATTCCAAAGCTGTAACCCTAATATACTATCATCGAAATATGCAAACATTTTATCATAAAATAATCTATTTTTGAATCCCGTGGCCTTCTTAACAGCTTCTACATTTAGAAGAGCATAAGCTCCATCTGCATATGTAACATAAAAAAGCCTCTTCTTAACTTTACCAATGTCTTCGCCCTGGTAGAGCTGTCCACCTATTAATAACTCTGTAAGCATGTTACCTGCAGTATCCACCTTCTTGGTATCAAGATCTAATATTATTCCTTGAATAGCTCCTACACCATTTATCTGTTCAGCATATTCAACTAAATTTCTAATACTATCTTTGTATGGTACTGCGTCATTGTTCAATAAAGCAATGTATTTGGATTCTGGATCTCGGGCTTGGAAACCAATATTGCATCCTCCTGTGAATCCAGTATTTCTATTTAATTTAATTATCTTCTTCTTTAACCATGTCTTCTTCTCGAGGAAACTTTTTATAGCTTCAAAACTTCCATCATTTGAACCGTTATCTACTACTATAAGTTCGTATCTATTGTTAGGATAATCTAGATTTGATATTCCTTCAAGAGATTTTAAAACAATATCCAGTATCTTAGAAGAATTATAGTTAAGCCAAATAATTGAAACTTTCGGAATCATACTTAATCACCTTACTCATACGTCATTCAAATATGATAGGAGCTAAAAATCCTTCGCGGTTAAGTAACGCATGAAGTATTCCTAAACTTAAAGGTTTAATGAATTTTCGAAAGCCATCTTTAAATAAAATCTTTATGCCCCAACCAAAGATTTGAGTAATGTAAAAACGAAAATCCATTTTACCCTCTTTTAAGAGAATTGATGAATTCCTCACTAAGTAATAGAAACGCCATGGTAGTTCATAGGGTAGAGGCCTCCCCGCAATATTAGATATCACGGGGATCCATAATAGAGTTCCAAGTTTATGGTCTATGAGTTTGCATTTTATTAATAATGTTAAATATCCTAATTCTCTAATTTTAGCATAGAAATCAAAATCAGCTTGATCTAAAAAGAAGTTGTCTCTACAACAAGCTTTTATAGCAACATCGCTTTTAACTATAGATCCTGAAAAAATACCGTAGACCACTCTCTGGATTTTGCAGTCTCCATTAACCGAGGTAAGAGCTATTAACCCTATTCTATTCTTTAATAAACTAGGTAGATTTTCAAATATTTTGAATGCTTTATCTATAGCACCTTCCAATAATATGGTATCATCATCTAACAATAGAATCCATTTACAATTAAAGTGATTAACAGCATGATTAATGCCCACCTTTAATGCATAAGCTATTCCAGAATTAAACCCTATTTCTATAAATACGCACACATCAACATCATTGCAAATACTCTTAATTACCTCCTTATTCTGCGAATTATTGTCTACAATAACAATGCCATTGACTTGATTACTGACAGAATTAAATACTTTTATAAATCTGCTTAACTTTGGATTATACGTAACAATTATAGCAGCAATATTCATGAACCATCACCTCACCTAGCTATCTCCTCTCTAACTAAAATTTGTTGTTAATATTTCAAATTACTAATTTATTCATTTTTATTGTCGATAACTACAGTATATGTTTAAACGTGAATCAAAAATATTGGTATGATTAGCTTAATTGAATTAAATTAAGATCAAATACTATGTAACAAGCATTGACATAGCGTTATCTGCTATATTTTTGACCATTCTTCTATTTTGATGTACATAAACAGATTGTCACCAAAATTATGAGGTTGCTTAATGAACTAGATTGATGTATATGGCGGCTTCATTTTGTTTAACTATTGCGTTGACTTCTATAGATCATTGATCTATTCTGGTTTTCTAATGCATCTTAGTGCTCATAAGTACTGCCAACTTAGCTACAAATTCCTCTATAGTAAGGCTGCGAGCTTTTTCAATCGATTTACTTGAATAGTAATTCCATGTCTTTTCATCTGTTAATAGCTTTGTTACAGCTTTCACTGCTTCTTCTGGATCACTGTATCCTAAACCATGTGTTCCATATTCTATAAGATCGCTCCATAAACCTCCCGATTTATGTACTACAGTAGGCAGACCTCTAGCCATTGCTTCTGTTACTGCTATACCCCAATGTTCATTTATTGTTGCATGGAGGAATATTTTAGATGAATCCATAATGTTTTTTATTGTTGATCTTGAAGCATTTGCAATAAGATATACATTAGCCTCTAAGTTAAGCGATCTTGAGGTCTTAAAGTTATTTTTCTTTGCTAAATATTCTATTCTGTTTAAGTAGTTTAAACTTGTTTTAGTTTTAGCATCACCTAGTATATACAGCTTCACGTCATCGATTTCTTTCTTAAGTTTTGGCAATACTCTATCTATTACCCAGTGATATCTTTTTTCTTCTGAGAATCTTCCAAGCATAACCACTGAATTATTTCTAGATATCCAATCTTTAGTTTTGTTAACTACTTCAATATTCGGGGGAATAGGCGGATTTAGAATTTCTGGGGGTTCTCCATGTATCTGTTTAACTAATTCAGCTGTCCACTTTGAATTTGCCAAAACAAGTGATGAAATTTCGAATGGATTTTCACGCATATATCTGGGGAGAGATTTTACGTATATCTGCCAATAGATGTTCATAGGGAACTTACTGTATCTCTCGGTAATGTATGGGTCTTCATTATAATATAGACCTGTTCCCTTAAATCTCTTATCTATGTATATCTCCATAGGGAAGTGTATATACTCTACTAACATTATTTCCCTATTCTTTATGTATTCTATAAGAGGCTTATACGTACATTCATCGGTGAAAATAAGCTGAGCACTATACTTGTCTATGGCTTTCTTAATAGCTCTCCAAATAAGTAATCTTAAATATATTCCGAAAGCCCTAAGCTTTAATGATGTTAACGAGATACTCGTATATTTACTTAAATCAATTCCAAACCAATCATAATAGTTACCAGAATCAATAGGACCAACGGATGTTAGAATAGGTGTATAGCCAATTGTTTGCAAAGCATATGTAGCTGCAGCACATACAAACTGGCTACCTCCAGGTCTATTCCAGTAGTGATGTCCTACTACAGCATATTTGGACAATTAGTTACCCCACTTAAATCTTTGCTGTTCTTCTACTAGCAGTTATGAGTAATATAAGACTTATATAGCTATCACTATGATATTATGCTTCACTGCGGTTTATTTGCAATGGTGTCTAAAAAGCATAATCATTATTTTCTCGTTAGCTCTTGCTAGAACACCAAGTCTATAGCCTCTACATATTAGATACAGATTCGATGTAACAAGTATTGGTATATAGCCTAGTCTATAGACATCTATTAAGTGCTCTAACTCATGGATACAAAATATTCTCATTGATCAGCAATCTCCTTAAGCTAGCCCAGTCAATAGGTAATTTAACTAGTGTAATATCAAAGTCTAATAATATAACCCTTAAAAAACTTGATAAAAATCTTAAAGCATCTATTGTTCCAGGCTTCTGCTTGTTCTCTTGATTTTTTGTGGAAATTTTTCGGCGTCTAGGTATAGATTATAGTTTTTCTGTGATTTAGGTGTAGAATGGAGTATTACTAGAGGTTGTAACGGTTTTTGTTCTCGTAGATAAACTATATCCCCTATGTAGACTTTAACTATGTTGCTACTTGTTGTTCTAATTTTTAGAACCCTCTGTTCTCTACATTTTCTGCCATACCTTCGAGCTTCTCGTCTACTGTGATGGCTTTATGTATCTGTTTAATGTTGATGAATATCTCCTCCACATTCTCACGATCTCTGCTACTAGATCCTGCTTAAGTAGTTTATAGACATAGTCAATGCTTTTGAGGATATCTAGTAGTAGCTGTATCCTCGGAATATCTGCTCCTATAGAATCCTTTAATGTTGTAGCTATCTCTAGCAGTTCTTGAGGAAGCGTACTATTTACATCTACTTCTATACCTACGATAATAATATATTGTATTATGTCTCCCTCAACACTACCCTCTATAAATATTCCTGCAACTTTCTTCTCGTTATCAAGAACATCGTTAGGTCATTTAACTCTAGTGTCTAGGTAATCTAATACTTGTGGATTTACTGCAATTTATCAAGATCTGCAAGTCTGTAGCCAAGTCTTGGATGTATATCGATTATAAATCCTCTTGTTATAAGCTCTTCACAACTCTACTAATTGTTGATCCTGATACCCCTAACTGTTACGTAAGTTTTGCCCAAGACATATTAGTCTCTACTCATCAACAACTTCCTTAGCACCTCACCCTCTATACTAAAGCCGTAAACACCTAGCAAAAGCTGTACATCCTACTACCGAGGGCAGAACACCTAAAAATCTTAGACCTAGTTGAAAGGGCTTCGGTATCCTGTATTTATTGCTACACACATAGCGAGAAATACGAAAACCTTTACAGAATAGAAATCATGTAGACTCTAACTCTATACATGTAACTAACTCTATCGATATTAACTCGGGTAAGAGCAATAGAATTAAATCCTACTTAGATATTATAGAAAATAATGCTACATCAGTATCGTATACTATCATCATGAGCTGTACGGCTATTACCTTTGAATCGTAGATTATCACAGCTCTATATCTTCGATACTTCGGTATAAGACCTTCGCTAAAACCTTTAACTAGATCTTCCCCCAGTATTAGGATTGCAAGTGATTTCCATATACTTTCTCCTTTCAATGCATGGGTGTTTAAGATTTCAACACATTCTTTTATAAGAAAAGATATAATCTTTATGAATAGCTACGAATATATTCCAATAATGTTTCTTGTTTTATTGATTAATATAGATACCTCTGTTGAGTTAAGTGTATGCAGTATATACATAGCATTTAAGGATATGGTTAGAGCTATAGAGAATATAGCTACATACCTATAAGGGTTGATACAGCTTCTAGTTATATCTAGTGATAGTTGTGTTACAGCCATCCATAGACTAGGTGCTGTGTATAGGAATAGTTTATGCATTTTTAGAGCTAGGTAAAGGGCTAGTATAGGTAGTACGTAGAGAATAAGTAACTAGGTATCTACATTTAAACAGATGAATTGTATGCATATATGTCGAAGTTAGATACTTATTAAAAGGCGATATTGTTGCAACATGAATTAAAATACATATACGTTTATAGGATACTACGGCGCTTGATTATGTTGGTGTTTTTATAGTATGAGTTTATTGTTTAAGGTAAAAGTATGCTATATAAACTTTATTCTACTGCTTATCATCGGAACACTAACTTATATCTCTGGGTTTGTGCTTTGGCTAGCTATACCTCGTGGACAAGTACGTAGCAGATTTTCAGTTGATAATGCCTTTCTAGGTCTTAACAGAAGTTCGTGGGAATATATCCACATAACAACAAGCCTTCTATTCCTAGCATTGATAGTAATACACTTAGCACTAAACTGGGTATGGATAAAGAATGTAACAAAATATCTTCTTTCGCATCCAAAAAGAGAATAGGTTATCGTTAACAAGCTACAAGGTTTTAGTAGTTCACATGGTAGAAAATTACATTACTAAGATTTAGAGAAGCGACAAGCAGAAACCTAGATTGTTTAAAATAAGAGACAAGATCAGGTTACCGAAAACAATAAACACTTTTGCCTAAAATCTTAGCAAGAGAATTACTATATGAGGTAGTTTATCGTCAAGATAATCTTATTAACTACCGCTTGTATTATTAAAAGGTTTTCAAAGTTTTAGGTATTCTAATTTTACATCACAGTAAAGAGTATTTCTCTAGATACTCTCAGATATACAGATATAGAATGTCTATCCATTAAATATTCTGAAGCTATTACTACAGGTAAGCATCTCATCTCTACACTAAGAGGGTAGTGCCCTCGATAAAGGCTATTCCGATAAAGATCGATTAATAAGACATCTTTTGAGTTTCTTTAAAAATTATTAAGCTTTGGCTAGTATTAATAGATGTAGGGAATCTACTTGAGCTCTACTGAAATTGTTCACTACCCAAAGATTAAGAGGTTGCCTCTATACTCTGTGCCCTACCGTAAGGAACCTTTATCAGATTCTGAGATAGAGATACTGTTTAGTAGTGAAGTTGT